>JAPLCY010000339.1 GCA_026391995.1 Candidatus Auribacterota bacterium | reverse complement strand
CGGACGGAAAGAGCCGTCCCCCGATCGAGCTCGTGATCTACGACGGCTCGCAGCGCGGCGAGTTCTTCAGGGGCGACCGGGTGTGGGTGAAAAGCCCCCTCGTGAAGATCACGAAGGACGGGCGGACCCGGGATGCGGCGCTGGTCACGCGGCCCGAGCAGGTGGGGAAGCGTTAGGAGCGCACCGTGGAATACCTCGCGCTCGCGCGAAGGAACAGGCACGCGGCGATCTACGAACTGAAAGGCGAGTACGGCGACAGCCTCACCCGCTACATCGCCTCGACGCCCGAGAGCCGCGAGATCTGCAACCGCCCCGAGATCACGGGCGTGCGTTACACCGACATGCTCGAGTCCGCGGTGACGGCGGTGCTGACCCGCTTCCCGCCCGCCGCCTCGATCCGCATACTCGACCCCCGCTCCATCGGCGTCGTCCATTTCCTGCGCGGCAGCCTCAATTTCGGCATGCGCCGCGCCCTGTTCCGCGCCTACGGGTTCAACACCCACTCCTCGTCATTTATCACCTCCCAGCGCGAGAGGGACCAGTATGGGCGCTGGTACATCAAGGACAACCAGTACCGGAAGATCCTCATCCCGACCCACGCGACGATCTTCTTCGCCGACGTCATCGCCACGGGCGTCACGATCTCCAACGGGATGGACATCATCGTCAACCTCGCCAAGAACAGCGGGACCCCGATAAAGCAGATCTTCTTCTTCACCATTGGCTGCCACAAGCTCGAGAAGCTCCTCCGCGGCTACCACCAGCAGCTCAGCCGGGTCTTCCCCGGGTATGAGCGAACCTGCGCGGTGTACCTGGAGGGGAAGTTCCACCTCGCCGATTCGAAAACCGGGGTGCGGATCAAGCTCCAGGGGACGGACCTGATGCGCCACCCCTGTCTGCTGACGCCCGAGTTCGAGCTGTCGCAGTACGAGTCGCCGTTCCACCCGCTCGAGCGCTGCACCATCTACGACGCGGGGACCAGGGCGTTCGACATCGCCGATTACATGCGCAAGCTCGAGGGGTACTGGCGCGAGGTCAGGTCACTGGCCGAGAAGGGATGGACGCTCGAGGAGGCTCTCAGGGAACGCTGGCCGGCGGAGGAGTACTCCCTGCCTTTCAGGGAGTTCAAGACCCGCAAGGGGGAACAGTGGCGGGGCGTCAGCGAGGGATTCCTGAAGCGTCTTTACTCGGCGCACCGCAGGCGTTGGACTAGGGCCTTCGCGCAGAAAGCGAAATCCCCGAGGGCACTCATCGAACTCTGCGACGAGCGGCTCAAGCTCCTCGCGAAAGCTCGCTGAGTAGCGCTTCCCGCATCACCCCCAGCGGCGGTTCCACCCCGAGCCAGATCCGTTCCTGCTCGACCGCCTGGTGGAGCAGCATCTCCGTCCCCGGTATCGCGACGGCGCCCGCCTCCCTGGCGTATTTCAGCAGGGTTGTCTCGATCGGGTTATAGACGATGTCCATGACGGCCAATCCCTTCCGCAACAACGGCCGTTCCACCGGGCTCTCCTCAACGCGCGGATACATTCCCACCGAGGTGGTGTTCACGAGCAGGTCTGCCGCCCCTGTCACATCGCGAAGTTCATCCCCATTGAGAGGGACGGTGCCGACTGTCGCGTGAGGAGCGACGCGCAGGAGTTCATCCCGCAGCGCCGTTCCGCGCGCAAGGGTCCTGTTGGCAATGACAAGCGAGTCCACCCCCTCGCGCAACAGCTCAACGCAAATCGCCCTGGCAGCGCCGCCGGCCCCGAGAACCACCGCGCGCTTCCCTTTTAACCGGACCCCCGCCTCAGAAAGGACGCGCACGGCGGCACCGGCGTCGGTATTGAACGCCCGGATCCCCCCCCCGTCGACACGGAGGGTATTCGCGGCCCCGATCGCGACCGCCTCCGGGGAGAGGGAGGCGCAAAAGCGCAGCACATCGGTTTTATAAGGGATGGTGACGGCGACCCCCTTGAGCGGACCGCCGGGGAGGGCGCGCATGAAACGATCAAACTCGGCGGGCGAGATGGGGCGCGCCTCGAAATGCTCCGGGATCCCCAGCGCGAGGAACGAGGCGTTGTGGATGGCGGGCGACATCGAGTGGCCAAGCGGCCAGCCTATGACAGCATATTTGGAAGTCATTATCATATCCGGAAGGCACGATAAGAAGCCCCCCTACATGCCTATCAGACGGAGGCACCGCGTGAGAATTAATGGGCGTAAATGACTACTGTGCGCCCCACACCGATTCGCCCGCAGGCCGTTACGATTTTTTCTGCAGCGCCTCCCATCCCTTCCACATGAAAAGGGCGTCGAGTACGGCGATACGCACCATTGCCTCGGCGACCGGATAGATGCGCGGGCAGATGGTGACGTCGCGGCGCGTGATGGCGGCGAGCCTCTCCTCCTTCATCGTGCTCTTGTCGATCGAATCCTGGGCGATGGAGATGGTGGGCGTCGGCTTCACCGCCATGCGGATGACGAGGTCCTCGCCATTCGTGATCCCGCCGAGGAAGCCGCCGGCGTTGTTGGTCCTGAAACGTATCTGTCCGTTCTTGATATAGGGGGGATCGTTGCACTCCGAGCCCTTCAATCGGGCGACGCCGAACCCCGCGCCGATCTCCACACCCTTCACCGCGCCGATGCTCATGAGCCCGTGGGCGATCGTCGCGGAGAGCTTGTCGAACACCGGCTCACCGAGCCCCGCCGGCACACCGCGGGCGATGATCTCGACCACGCCGCCGCAGGTGTCGCCTTCCTCCTTGATCTTGAGGATCTTCGCGATCATCTTCTCGGCCGCCGCGAGATCGGGGCAATTGAGCGGGTTCTTCCGGTAATTCTTCTTGACCTCGTCGAAGCCCATGTCACGGGCCTTGATCCCGAAACTCTCCTTCACGTAGGCGAGCACCTCGATGTTTTCGCGGAGCAGTACCTGCTTTGCGACCGCGCCACCCGCCACCCGGCCGACCGTCTCGCGGCCGCTCGCGCGTCCCGCGCCGCACCAGTCGTAGTGCTCGCCGTATTTTACGAAGAAGGTGTACTCGGCGTGTCCCGGCCTGAAGAGGTGCTTCACCTTGCGATATTGCTCCACGTGGATCGCGTGCATATCCACGTTGTGGACGATGATCCCCACCGGTGCGCCGGTGGTGAGCCCCTCCTGGCCGATGCCCGCGAAGATCTTCGCGATGTCGGCCTCCTTGCGCGGGGAGTCGAGCTCGCTCTGGCCGGGCTTCCGCTTGTCGAGCTCCTCCTGGATCATCTCGTTGGTGAGCCTGATCCCGGCCGGTACGCCGTCCGCGATGACCGCCAGCCCCCCGCCGTATGATTCGCCGCAGGTCGTGACCCTGAACAATCTGCCAAACGTGTTGCCAAACATGTGTCAACCTCCGTATGCTATTCCCTGAGTTCCATCTGCGCCCCGCAGCGTTTCATCAGTTCCACAAAATCCGGGAACGTGACGCTCATCGCCTCCGCGGTGTCGATCGCCGTCTCTCCGCGCGCCGCCAGCCCCGCCACGGCGAGGGCCATCACCACCCGGTGGTCGCCGTGCCCGCAGACCTCGGCGCCCCGCAGCCCGCCCCCCCTGACAACCAGGCCGTCCTCCAGCTCACTGACATCGGCACCCATCTTCGCCAGCTCACGCGCCATCACGGCAATCCGGTCGGTCTCCTTGATCCTTGCCTGAGGGACGTTGCGCAGCCTGGTCTCGCCGGATGCGAAGCATGCGGTCGCGGCGAGCGCCGGGAGCGCGTCGGGAGTGCTGTTGAGATCGAACTCAGCCCCCCTGAGAGATCCCCCCTTGATCCTGACCCCCTCCGCACACGCCGACACCTCCGCCCCCATGGCACGGAGCATGCCCACAACGGCTTTATCACCCTGGACATCGTTCATGTCCAGCCCCCGCAACAGAAGCTCGCCCCCGGTGACCGCAGCCGCGCAAAGGAAGAAGGTGGCCGACGAGAAATCCGCCGGGATGCTGCGTTCAAAAGCGGCATAGCGCTGCCCGCCGGGTATAGAGAACCGCTTAAGGTCGTCGCGCTCGTAACGGATCGCGAGCGCGTCGAGCCAGCTGAGGGTCATCTCGACATACGGGGCCTCGTTGAGTTGGAGCACCTCAATCTCGGTGTCATCAGGAGCGAGCGGAGCGGCGATCAGGAGACTCGAGAGAAACTGCGAGGTGACCGCCTTGATCGAGGCGCGTCCCCCGCGGAGCGGGCCTCGCATCACCAGCGGGGCACACTCGTTCCCCCTCGTGGAAAAACCCTCGGCGCCGAGCGTGCGGTACGCCTCGAGCAGCGGGCCGACCGGTCTGCGCCTGATCTGTTCATCGCCGGTGAATATGGAGTAGCCATGCGTCAGGGCCGCGATCCCCATGCCAAGGCGCAGTGTCGTACCTGAATTGCCGACGTCAACAATATCCTGGGGCACGGCGGGAGCTCCGCCCGTGCCGGTCACGCGCCATTCCACGCCCTCATCAACCGCCGCGCCGAAAAGGCGGGCAGCGGCGAGCGCCGAGCGGGTGTCCGCCGAATCGAGCGGCGCAATGATCCGCGAGCGCCCCGCGGCGAGCGTGGCGATTATGACAGCGCGGATCGTATGGGATTTGGATCCCGGGATGGCGACCGAGCCGCGCACCACTCCTGGATTCACGATACACCTCATTCGTGTGCCCTCAATTAGGTGGCATACTATACCATATCCGCGGCCCGATGATACACGGGCGACAAATCCCCTGCATGGCGTCCTGAATCATCCTGGTTAATCCATGCCGCCTGCTGATCGCTGATCGCACATTAAAGTGTGCGCTACGATACGTATCCGCTATTTCGGGAAATCCGGCGGAACGCACGATCCCCGCATCAAGCCCGATACAGGGGTTGGGATTGACCTCGAGCACGTAGGGGATGCCATCGAGGGAGAGCCGCAGGTCGACGCGCGCGTAGCCGCGGCATCCCATCACGGTAAACGCGGCGAGGGCCGTCGCCGACACGCGGCGCGCCATCGCGGCCGGCAGCGGTGCAGGGCAACGCGGCACGGTCTCGACATACTCCCTGCTCTCCGGCATCCACTTCGCCCTGTAGTCGCACACCCGCGGCTGCCCCGCCGGGATTTGGCTCATGTCGATTTCGGAGATGGGAAGCACGCGCGGGCGGCGATTCCCGATAATTGAAATATTCAACTCGCGCCCCTCAATGTACTCCTCCACAAGCGCTGGCTGCCGGTAGTATCGCCTGATACAGGCACAGCGTTTCCCGAGGGCCCGGGTGTTCGTGATGAATGCGTCCCGGTCGATGCCAAGGCTCGCGTCCTCCCTGATCGGCTTGACGAAAAGCGGATAGCGCATCCCCCGGGGGAGCGACGCGGGGAGGCGCTCCTCAACAACACAAAACCGCGGTGTGGGGATCCCCGCCGAGATGAAGAGCCGTTTGGCGAATCCCTTGTCAAGCGAAGCCCCGAGGGCAAGCGGCCCGCAACCGGTATAAGGAACACCGGCCAGTTCGAGCAGGGCGGCCACGTTCATCTCGTAGCGGCTGTCGCCCATCGCCCCTTCGCAGAAATTGAAGACAAGGTCAGGGCCAAAGGCACGAAGCCGCCGTAGGAATGCCTCCGCGCTCCGCTCGTAGGCGATACAGCGGGCGTCGTTGCCGCGCCGGCGCAATAGATCGCGGACACGCTCAGCGTCAACAGAGATGCTTTCACCCGCTTCACGCTCGTGGGCCTGATAAAAATCGTGCGGGTGAATACTATCGTAGATGACCGCAACCCGCGGCTTTTTTCTCGCAACCATGCGTGCCCCCTCGCGCTGTACTGCATCGATAGTACAGCCCCGGCGACTGCCGAGGCAAGTGGAAAGTCAGAAAACCGCTTGCACCATTTCCTGATCCGTGCTACTATACACGTAGAAGTTGGTCTGAGCCACAAAGTCGAGGTTCGCAGGGCGCAGACCGCCGAGCCCTTGGCAGGCCGGCCCGCCGTGCGGGGCGTGGTGCGGAGTAACGACAACCGGAGCCCGCAAAACCAGTACAACGGCGGCGCAAGATCGTACGACATCGACACCTTCGACACGGGGATCTACGGGCGAACCTGGCGGGGCAGCCCGGATAACATCAAGAATCCCTCCATGAACTCCTTCTGAGGACTCTTCCCCATGAACAATGTCACGCTCGACAAATTGCGCCAAAAACTCGTGTCACTCAGGGAAAAGACACTTGGCGAGATACGGAGTCTCGAGCAGGGATCGCTCAGCACGTCTCCCAAAGAGCAGTCCGGAGATCTCTCCGGCTACTCGATCCATCTCGCGGACGCCGCCAGCGACACCTACGACCGCGAGTTCAACCTAAATCTTGTCTCCCGCGAACAGAGCACGCTCAATGACATCGACTCCGCGCTCGCCAAGATCGAGAACGGCGAGTACGGCTCCTGCGAGCAGTGCGACCAGCCGATCGGCGAGAGCCGCCTCAATGCCGTCCCCTACGCCAGGTTCTGCCTGCACTGTAAAGAGCACGAGGAGAAAAGCCAGGCACATCAATGATGCACCGTTGTCTGCGCGCGATCTGTGGCGTGCCGTGTGCTGCCCTCTTCTACTGCCCTGGCGGTCCGGGTGTGCATGCCGCGGATAACGCTTCGGGGAATTCCAGCGCCTGCACAGGCCATATCTCCTCGGTCGACCATGTCTTGCAACGCGTGGTGATTGATCCGCCGCCGAGGGGCATCACCGTTTTTGCAATCACTCGCCGGGAGACGATGATCTTCCGGGGCGCGCGCATGCTCGCATTCAAGGAATTGCGGCCGGGGCTGCGGGTTGAGGTGGATTACCTCGCCCCAGGTGCCGATGGTATCGCCGTGGCGACATGGATCGAATGCAACAACAAGGAGAAGTGATATACTTCGAACCTCACACTGCACACCTCAAAATAAATCCCACACACAAAATCCAAAATTAACGGAGGCTGATTCCTGTATGTGGCACAACTGTATTATTTAAAATTTGGATTTTGGGCTTGTTTTGAGATTTGTGTTTTGAAGTTTTAGATTATTCTCTTATTAAGGAGGCGTACATGCCAGGTGAGTTCATGACCCTTGAAGAGGCCGGAAAATTCCTCAATATGAGCGCGGAGGCGATCAAGCTGCTCGCCGAGAGGGCGGCCGTACGCAAGAACGGGGACGGCAGAATGCTTGTTAAAACCGCGGAGATCCGCGATTGGCTGCACCGCGGGATCAAGGATTTCGATCTCTCCCAGCTCAACGCGTTAGAAAAAGACTTCGGCGAAGAAACGATGATGGTTGCCCCGCTCCTCGATCCGAAGTGCATCAAGCGGGCGTTGTCCGGCGTAAGCAAGTCGGCGGTGATCTGCGAGCTGGTCGAGCTGCTCACGGAACACGGCGGCGTCGACAGCAAGCACCGGAAAAAGATACTGGCCGCGGTGATCGACCGGGAGCGCATGTGCAGCACCGCGCTCGCCGATGGCGTGGCCATCCCCCACCCGCGCGAACCGCTGACGGGGATCATAAAAAAAACGCGCCTGGTGCTCGGCCTTTCGTGGCACGGGATCGATTTCGAATCATTTGACGGCAAGCGGACGCACGTGGTGGTACTCCTCTGCACCCCGAAGCTGAACACACACCTCCAGATCCTCGCGAGGCTTTCAAAACTGCTGAGGAATCCCAGGATGCGAGTGGCCCTCTGCAAGGCACAGGACGAGAAGGAAGTCATTTCGACCTTTGAATCTTTTGAAAAAGAACTCGCCTGATCAGAAACACTCTTTAAAATAATACTTGGAATTTTGTTGTTGACATATAAACGTCAAAGCACTAATATGTCTCCGAAATGGAGCATATTTTTTTGTAATTATGGACATAACTATGTAATTACGCTTTTATGCCATAATCGCATGGCTCAACAAAGACTCAGTCCTTCCGCACAATAACCTGCGCGGAGAAAGGCAGAGGGTTTCATGAAGAAAAGAACCACGATCTACATGGATGAGGAACTTCACAAGAAGGTGCGCATGCTTGCCGTCAGGGAAAACACGACGATGGCAAAAATTTTTGTGCATGCGTTGCGCCGTTATCTTGCCGAGATCCAGGAAGACCCGCGCCAGGAGAAGTTCGCCCAGATCCTGACCAACCATTGAGCCACAGGCGTCCAGGAGAAAATAGATATGCGTGTGGGCCTCGCATTCAATCGTAAGCCGCAAACGCTCTCCCCGCAGGCTCGCCATGACCACTACGCCGAGTGGGACGACGCGGACACCATCAAGGCTGTCGCCGGGGCGATCGCCACGCGCCACAGTGTCATCGAGATCGAGGCCGACGAGGCCATCGCGGAAACGCTGAAACGCGCACGCCCCGACATTGTCTTCAACATCGCCGAGGGAATCAACTCCCCCAGCAGGGAATCGCAGGTCCCCATCATCTGCGAGATGCTCCGCATTCCCTACACCGGCTCCGATGGCTTCACCCTCGCCGCCTGTCTCAACAAGGCGCGCGCGAAAGAAATCATGAGCTACCACCACATACCCACACCGCCGTTCGAGGTAATCGAGCACGCGCAGCAACGGGTGAACGGCCTGCGCTTCCCCGTCATCATCAAACCGCTCTGGGAAGGCTCCAGCATGGGAATCAGGAATGACGCGCTTATTTTTGAACGAAGCGAGTTGCCCTCGCGGCTTGAGCGGCTGCTCAAGGAATACCGCCAGCCCGTGCTGGTGGAATCCTACCTGAGCGGGCGGGAGTTCACGGTCGCCCTCCTGGGCAACGGCGAGGACGTACGGGTGCTGCCGATCGTGGAGATCAACTTCGGCGAGCTGCCCGCCGGCGCCCACCCGATCTACTCCTATGAGGCGAAGTGGATCTGGGATACACCCGAGCGTCCGTTGAGAATCTTCGCCTGCCCCGCCGGCCTTGATGACACCCTGCGGGCGCGCATCGAGGAGCTCTGCATCCGGGCGTTTCGAGCGCTCGGGTGCAGGGATTGGTGCCGCGTTGATGTGCGCCTCGACGCGGAGGGGAGCCCGCACGTGATCGAGCTCAATCCGCTCCCCGGCATCCTCCCCGACCCGGATGAGAACTCCTGCTTCCCGAAGGCCGCGCGTGCGGCCGGGATGAGTTACCACGAACTGATTCTCGAGGTGCTCTCAAGCGCCTGCGCCCGGATGGGACTCCCATGAGCAACGACAGCGAGTGCATGATTATGGCGTCAATACGCCGGCTTGAGGCGCGCGATCGCGCCGCGGTAGAGGGTATGCTTCACCGAGCATCAGAGTTCAGACCGGATGAGGTCGCCTGCGCGATGGAACTCGTGGACGATACGATTCGGCGCGGGCACAGGGAAAGCGACTATGTGGCCCTCTGCGCGGAGCTGCCCGGGACGGGTGTCGTCGGCTTCCTCTGCTACGGGAAGACGCCGCTCACGCAGGCCACCTACGATCTCTACTGGATCGTCACCGATATCGCGCACCGGGGGCGCGGGGTGGGGAAGCAGCTGCTCTGCCATCTGGAGGACATACTCCGGGAACGCGGCACGGCGCTTCTCGTGGCAGAGACATCATCGCTACCTGCCTACGCGCAGGCGCGCGGATTCTACCAGCGCAAAGGGTTTCGCGAAGAGTCGCGCATCAGGGATTTTTATGCGCCGGGCGATGACCGTGTGATCTACTGCAAACGCTTTGAGCGCGGCCAGCGGGGAAAAGGGAGGATAACGCATTGCATCCACATATAAGATCCGAACTCTGGAAAGAGGTCACCGATGCCGATTGGCACAACTGGAAGTGGCAGGCCCGCCACCGGGTGTGCACCCTCGATGAATTGAGCCGCGCGGTGAGGCTCACGCCGGAAGAGGAGGCCGGCATCCGCCGCGAGGGGGACCGGCTCCCGATGGCGATCACCCCGCACTTCCTCTCGCTCATTGACCCCGAGAATCCCGACTGTCCGCTCCGCCGCCAGGTGGTGCCGCGCATCGATGAGCACTTTTACAGCGCCCGCGACATGGACGACCCGTGCGGCGAGGAGCACGACTCCCCCGTGCCACGTCTCGTGCACCGCTATCCGGACCGGGCCCTCCTCATCGCCACCGAGTTTTGCGTCAGTTACTGCCGCTACTGCACCCGCAAGAGGATCGTCGGGAAGCGGGCCCAGGCGATCGACCGGGAGGGGCTTGCCCGTATCTGCGATTACCTCGGCGCCAACAAACGGGTACGCGACGTCCTCATCTCCGGCGGCGACCCGCTCTCGCTCTGCGACGATTCCCTCGAGGGGATACTGAAAGCCCTCCGGGCGATCAAGCATATCGAGATACTCAGGATCGGGACACGCGTCCCCGTCTTCCTGCCGCAGCGGATAACCCCCGAGCTGGTGCAGATGCTGAAGCGCTACCAGCCGCTCTACATAAGCATCCACTTCTCGCACCCGCGCGAGGTCAATGCAGAGACCAGCCGGGCCTGCGAGATGCTCGTTGACGCGGGAATCCCGCTGGGGAGCCAGACGGTCCTGCTCAAGGGAATCAACGACAACGCGGCGACCATCAAGAAGCTCATGCAGGAGCTCCTGAGGATACGGGTGCGACCCTACTACCTCTACCAGTGCGACCTGGCCGTAGGCACCGAGCATTTCCGCACGCCGATCTCCACCGGCATCAATATCATCGAGAAGCTCCGGGGCCACACCACCGGGTACGCGGTGCCGACGTTCGTCATCGACGCGCCCGGCGGC
>JAPLCY010000023.1 GCA_026391995.1 Candidatus Auribacterota bacterium | reverse complement strand
TGCGCCGACCTTCTCTCGTTCTGGCTCCGCTACGGCATCGACGTCCGCCAGGAAAACTTCGACGCCTACACCCGGATTGCCCCGTTCATCGTGCTGCTGCGCCTGACCTGCCTCTACGTTTTCGGCCTCTACGAGAAGCCCAAGTACAAGACCCCGCTCGACAACCTCGCGAACATCGCCAGGGCCATGACGGTGAGCACGCTCATCATCGTCGTGGTGGCCTTCTTCACGCGCGCCTTCGCCTATCCGCGCTCGGTTATCCTCCTCTCCTGGGCGCTCACCGCCGCGCTCATCATGACCTGGCGCATAGCACTACGCTACGTGATCAATGTGCTGCTCGGCCACGATTACTTCATCTCCCGCATCCTCATCATCGGGACCGACCGGAACGCCCTGCGACTCATGCTCCATCTCACGCGTCGGGCCGGCATCAAATGCGAGCTCATGGGCTATGTCTCCACGGACCTCGAGGAGCCGCGCGTTGAGCGCGAGAGAATCCTCGGCTCGATCGAAGATATCCCCCGGATCATCAAATGCCATCACGTGGATGAGGCGGTGATCGCCTCCCACAACCTTCCCCGTGATGCGGTCGCGCAGATATTCTCCTACTTCATCAACACCGACATCATTTTCAAAACCGTTCCGGACCTCTATGAAGCGGTGGTGGGCAAGGTCGCCGCCACCTCCGCCGGCCACAATGTACCGTTCGTGGAGCTCACCACCATCCGCTACGGCCGCGGCTGGTACCGCGGGGTGAAGCGGGTGCTCGACATCTCCCTCTCCGGCATCGCCATCGCCGTGACCGGGCCGCTGCTCATGGCGCCGATCGCCCTCCTCATACGCCTGACTTCGGGCCGGCCCATACTCCACCGCCAGGAGCGCGCCGGCCTGCACTGCCGCCCGTTCACCATGCTCAAATTCAGGACCATGGCACACGATTCCGAGAGGATCACGGGCCCCATCTGGTCTCACCCCGACGACACCAGGATCTTCCGCTTCGGTCGCTTGTTGCGCCGGACCCATCTCGACGAGCTCCCCCAGTTTTTCAACGTGATCAAGGGGGATATGAGCATCGTCGGTCCGCGCCCCGAGCGTCCGCATTTCGTCCAATCGCTCGTCCGGACCATTCCCTTCTATGCAGAGCGCCTCGAGGTGAAACCGGGGATCACCGGATGGTCGCAGGTCAGCCTGGGCTACGCCTCCAACCTTGACTCGCATACCCAGAAGCTCGTGAGCGACCTCTATTATATTGAGAACATGTCCCTGCCTCTGGACCTCTGGATCATGTTCAAGACGCCGGGGGCAATGATGAGAGGGAAAGGGGTATGAAAATACGAATTTCAAAATACAAAAGTGTAATATGCAGATCTTAAACTTACCGTTTCTCGCGTATGAATCCCGGCTCTCGAGTTTTATACGTCCTTACCCATCCGCTGGAAAGCACGGCAGCTCCCGGGGTGTGCCGGCAGGGATGAGCCACCCGCGCAAGCGCCGGTAGGCCGCGTCACCCATCGCGCGCCTCGCGAACTCCCTGAAACGCTCGCGGCGCGTGCGCCAAAGCAGGTGTGGCCCCGAGCGTTTCATTATATCCCCGAGCAGCGGTATCCCATCACCGGCCTTCATGCAAAATCGCGAAAGAAAATACGAACCGCTCCCCTCCGTGACGTATCCCCACCGTGAACCGCACACTGCTTCATAACCGGCCTCCGCGGCGAGGGACTCGACGCCCTCGCGGCGGTAGCCCCCCGGGAGCGACAGGTAGCGCACACGCTCCCCCACACCATCCTCGATTCTCTTTCTAGAATCAACGAGTTCGCGACGGATCATTGACACCGGCAGCGACGCAAGGTTCGTATGCGTAAGGCCGTGCGATCCGATCTCCATGCCGCTGCGGGCCATTTCCCGCAACTCGCCCCAGCCCACCCATCCGGGTTTTCCGATGGTTCCGGCAATGGCGAAGAAGACCGCCGTGAATCCCCGCTCACCGAGCGCGGGGAGGATGTGCGTGTAGGCGCTCCTCAGGCAATCGTCCACCGTAACGGCACACGCCCTTTCCCCACCGTCCCCGAAGGAGAGAAGACGGTCGAGCGCAAGGGTGCGGAAGCCGTTCTCGCGGAGCCAGCCGAGCTGAACGGCCAGAACATGCGCCGGGACGCCATAGAGCGGATCGCGGATCGCGTCATCAGTCCCCTCGCGCACACCATGATAGAGCAGGATCGGCGCGGTTTTCCTATTCATCGCCGGGGAGCACTTTCGGTTGTGCCATGACGCCGGCGGCTGCAAATCGGAACACGGTGAGCTCGGGCCTGCAGAAAAAGCGCATGGGGCGCGCCTTCCATCCGATCCCACGGTTCACGTAGAGGAGGGTGTTCTTCACGCGATACAGACCCGCGATGTACGGTCCGCGACGCCCATACGTGGAAAGCCGGCTCAGTGCGGTCAGTCCGACCTGTCCGCCGTGCGTGTCGCCCGCGAGGACGAAATCGGCGCCGCCGAGCACGGCCCCCTTGACCATGAAAGGCTTGTGTGCGATGACAATCACTGGTTCGCCTTCCGGAATCTTCGCACGCGCGCCGGCCCAGTCGAAGTCTGGCCCGGAAGCCACGAGCCATAACCTCCTCCCCCCGGTGCGGGGCCATACGACCGGTACAATCTCATTGACTAGGAGCGCGGTCCCGGACGCGCGCCATTCCTCATCGCGCCAACTGTCGTTGATAAGCGCGTCATCGTCATCGCCCGGGATCGCGTAGATCCATATGCCGGGCCGCAGGCGTCTCGCGAAATCGCGAAATGCGCGGAGGGCAAGGCGCCTCGACACCATGTCTCCCGTGATGAATATCACGTCGGGATTCAGCCGTGCGATCTCGCGCTCGACCGAGCGCATCATGAACTCGTTTCCCGTCCGCGCGTGAAGGTCGGAAATCTGGACGATGGTGAGGTTGTTGAGCGCGGGGCCGAGAAGGGGGTGCACGACGGTCACCCGTGTCACGGAAAGCCAGTTCGGCTCGAGGAGAAACGCGTCCAGGAATGCCGTTCCCGCTACGACAAGCCCCCACGCGACGACAAGCGAGAGGACAAGGAGGAGCTTCCGCATCATTCCCCTTCGGTACGGAGATCGAACTCTACGGGGAGGGCAGTCGGTCCCGCAGTGGAGCCAAGG
>JAPLCY010000056.1 GCA_026391995.1 Candidatus Auribacterota bacterium | reverse complement strand
ACGGCGACGCACCTCCTGCAGAACGCGCTCCGCCAGGTGCTGGGGGAGCATGTCAAGCAGGCTGGTTCGCTCGTCGCCTCGGACAGGTTGCGCTTTGATTTCACGCATTTCACGGCGATGGCGCCCCGCGAAATAGAACGGGTGGAAGAGATTGTCAACCGGCGGATACGCGAGAATGCCTCGCTCGAGGTGTACGAGCTCCCGTTCGAGGAGGCGAGGAAACGGGATATCATCGCCATCTTCGGAGAGAAGTACGGCGATCGAGTGCGCGTCGTGGATATCGGTTCCTACAGCCGGGAGCTCTGCGGGGGGACGCACGTCAAGGCTGCCGGGGATATCGGCGTCTTCGTGATCGCCGGCGAGGGATCGGTGGCCGCGGGGGTGCGCCGCATCGAGGCCATGAGCGGAGAGGCCGCGTTCAAATATTTGAAGAAGCGCGACGCACAGGTGCGGGAACTGGCGGGCGTGCTGAAGGTTGAACCGGACGCGCTGCTCGATCGCGTCGAGGCCATGCGGAAGGAGCACAAGAGCATGAAGAAGACCGCAGGCCGGGAGCATGCGCGGGACGCGATCGGCGACATTGCAGGGCTCATCGCACAGGCGCGGACGATTCAGGGCATCGCCGTGCTCGCGACGGAACTCCCGGGTTTGAGCGTCGACTCCCTGCGCGACGCAGGCGATCGCATCAGGGGCGCGATGAAATCGGGCGTGTGTGTCCTCGGGAGCAGGGTCGAGGGCAGGGCACAGCTCATCTGCATGGTCACCGATGACCTGGTGAAGAAAGGCCTGCACGCGGGAAAGATTATCGGTACGGTCGCCGGCGTCATCGGAGGGCGTGGCGGGGGGAGACCCCAGATGGCGCAGGCCGGCGGATCGCAGCCCGAACGTCTGCCGGAGGCTCTCGCCGGCGTCGCGGATCTGGTCGCCGCGCTCTCCCGCCCCCATGGATAAGACCGTTATGAATACTATCGAAAAATCAGTGGCGTGTATCATCGAAGAGGTCAGGAGGCAGGGGGATCGCGCCCTCATCCGCCTCACGAGGAAATTCGACCGCGTTACCCTGGCCGCCTCCGCCCTACGGGTCAGCAGCGGTGAGATGGCGCGCGCCGTGCGGGTCGCGGGACCTGAATTCAAGCGTATGGTCAGGGAGATCGCCCTGAATATAGAAGAGTATCACCGGCGACAGCTTCCGAGACCGGCGTTCTTCACGAATCGCCACGGCGCGCGCGTGGGATGGCGTTATGCCCCGGTTGCGCGCGCGGGTGTGTATCTCCCCGCGGGCACCGCGCCGCTTGTCTCGACAGCCCTTATGACGATCGTTCCCGCGCGCGTGGCCGGGGTGGAGGAGATCATCGTGGCCACCCCGCCGGGCATGGGCGGGCAGCTCAACCCGTTTCTCCTTGCCGCGTGCCGGATACTCGGCGTCTCGCGCGTCGTCCGTGTCGGGGGGGCGCAGGCGATCGCGGCGCTGGCGTACGGCACGAAGAGCGTGCCGGCGGTCGACCTGATCGTCGGCCCGGGCAACGTCTTTGTGACCGAGGCAAAGCGCCAGCTCGCGGGGAAGGTCGGCATCGATATGACCGCGGGCCCGAGCGAGGTGGCGATCATCGCCGACGAGAAGGCGGAGCCGGCGTGCATCGCCGCGGACCTGCTTTCGCAGGCGGAGCATGACACGGGCAGCGTCGCCGTCCTCTTCACCCCCTCCGCGCGCCTTATCGCACGGGTGCGGGAAGAGCTCGGACGCCAGGAAGCCGCCCTCACAAGGACCGCCGTGCTCTCGCGCTCCGCGAGGAAGGGGATCAGGCTCGTCCGATGCAACTCGCTCGAGGACGCGGTGCGCCGGTCGAACGCAATGGCTCCGGAACACCTGGAGATCATCACGCGCGCGCCGGAGCGCCTGGCCGGGAAGGTGCGCAACGCGGGCGCAATCTTTCTAGGCGCATATTCGGCGACGGCGCTTGGCGATTATGTCGCGGGGCCGAGTCATGTCCTCCCGACAGGCGGGACGGCGCGTTTTTACTCGGTACTGTCGGTCGACACGTTCATGAAACGGATCAGCCTCCTGAAATACGACAGGGCTTCCCTGAAAAGGGCGTATCGTGCCGCGTCGCGCCTGGCGGAGATCGAGGGGCTCGACGGCCATGCGCGCGCGCTTGCCGTGAGAATGGCGCAACGACGCGCCGGATAACGGGTGCCATAGATGAAATTGTTCCGTCATGCCATAACGAGGATGCAGGGATACGTTCCGGGCGAACAGCCCGCCGGAACAGACTACATCAAGCTCAATACCAACGAGAATCCCTATCCGCCCTCGCCGAAGGTCCGCGAGGCGGTCATTGAGGAGATCGAGCGGATCCGCCTCTATCCGGATCCGATGGCGAACCGGCTGCGCGACCGGGTGGCCGAGATCCATGGACTGGCGAGGGAGAACGTGCTCGTGGGAAACGGATCGGACGATCTCCTCACCATGGTCATGCGGACATTCGCCGACCAGGGGGATCCGGTCGTGAGCCCGACGCCGACGTACACGCTTTACCACACGCTCTGCGAAATCCAGGGGGCAAACTATCTGGGGATCCCCTACCGCGACGATTATTCATTCAACGGCGAACTGGTCCCGGCAAAGGCGAAGATCGTCTTTGTCGCCAATCCCAACTCACCCTCGGGCACACTGCTCGATGAAGACCTCCTTTCCCGGGTTGCGACGCGGATCGCCGGGGTGCTGGTGGTGGACGAGGCGTACGTCGACTTCTCCCGGAAAAACTGCCTTGGCCTCCTGAAATCAAAAAAGAACGCGATCATCCTCCGCACGCTTTCGAAGTCGTTTTCGCTGGCGGGGCTCCGCGTGGGCTACGCCCTGGCGGACGCGGGTGTTATCGAGCAACTTGCCAAGGTAAAGGACTCCTACAATGTCAGCCGTTGCGCCATCGCCGGCGGGATGGCGGCGCTGGGCGACATCGACTGGATGCGCGAGAACGCGCGCACGATCATCGCCTCCCGCAGGCGGCTCACCTGGGGGCTGGAGGAACTCGGCTGCTTCGTGTTCCCCTCCGAGTCCAACTTTGTCCTGGCCAGGATAACCAACTATCCGGCCGAGCAGATCTACCGTCAGTTGAAGCGGCGGAATATCCTCGTTCGCTACTACGACATCCCGCGCCTGCGCGACTGCCTGAGGATCAGCGTCGGGACCGATGCCGAGATCAAGCGGCTGGTGATTGAGATGGCGGAGATTATCGGATGGCGCACGAAAGTCGGAAGTCAAAAATAGAAAGCCAAAATTCAGACACGGTGAAGAGCAAAAATAGCGGGCGGAGAAATCACATGAAAAAGAGAATGGCGGAGATCAAGAGGAAGACGCGGGAAACGGATATACGGCTCAGGCTCGCGCTCGACGGCGCGGGGCGCTCGCGCGTGCGTACCGGTATCGGGATCATGGATCACATGCTCGAGCTTTTTGCGAAGCATTCGGGCATCGACCTTGAGCTCGCGGCGAGGGGCGACCTGCGCGTCGACGATCATCACACCGTCGAGGATATCGGCATCTGCCTGGGGCAGGGGCTCGGCCGGGCCCTGGGGCAAAAAGAGGGGATCGAGCGTTACGGCTTCTGTACCCTCCCCATGGACGAGGCCCTTGTCTCCGTCTCGCTTGACCTGAGCGGACGGTCGCACCTCCGCTACGACGTGAACACCGGGAGGCGGAAGATAGGGGCCTTTGATCCGCAAATGGTCGAGGAGTTCCTCCAGGCCATGGTGAACAATGCCGGCATCACCCTGCACGTCGAGCTGATAACAGGCAAGAATCCGCACCATGTCGTCGAGGCGGTGTTCAAGGGGCTGGGCCGGTCTCTCCGTACAGCCATGGGGCGCACGGGGAAAGGGGTCCCCTCCACGAAGGGCACGCTCTCGAGATGAAGGCGGACTTGAGTCCCATCGTCATCGTGGACTACGGGATGGGGAATATTCACAGCGTGAGGAAGGCGTTCGAGGTGAGCGGCGCCGCGCCGCTCGTCACGCGCGATCCGCGCGCGGTCGCCGGCGCTCGAGCGCTGGTGGTGCCGGGGGTGGGGGCGTTTGGCGACTGCATGGCGAACCTGCGCCGCTACGGATTGCGGGAGCCGATTCTCGAATTTTTGAACTCCGGCAGGCCATACTTGGGGCTTTGCCTGGGCCTCCAGATCCTGCTTTCCGGGAGCGAGGAATCTCCGGACGAGGAGGGCTTGTCCCGGAGGGGACCTATGTGTATTTTGTTCATTCATACTACGCCGATCCGGAAGACCGTGCCGCGGTTGCGGCTGTGACCGGATACGGCGTGCGCTTCGCCTCGGCGCTCTGGCAGGACAATATCATGGCGACGCAGTTCCATCCCGAGAAAAGCCAGGGGGTGGGACTCGAAATGCTCCGGAATTTTATCGCCCATGCGAGGGCATGCGCCACAGGCGGGGGCGGGGAACAATGATCATCCTGCCCGCGATTGATATTCTCCGGGGGAAGTGCGTGCGCCTTTACCAGGGGGATGCGGAAAGGCACACCGTCTTCGGCGAAAACCCCGCGGCAATGGCGCAACGATGGGAGAGGGAAGGCGCCCGCTACCTGCACGTGGTGGACCTGGACGGCGCATTCGCCGGCGCGCCGCAGAATCTCGACGCCCTCAGGGGGATACTGGAGTCGGTGAGCATCCCGGTGCAGTTCGGCGGGGGACTTCGTGAAATCAACGCGGTGCGCCGGCTTTTCAAGATGGGCGTCGATCGGGTCATCCTCGGGACCGCCGCCATTGAGGACGCCGGGCTCCTGAACGCGGCGGTGGGGGAGTTTGGAAGACAGGTGTGTGTGGGCATGGATCTGCGTGAGGGCCGTGTCGCGGTCAAGGGATGGTTGGAACGCTCGGCTGTCACTCCCTCCGATCTCCTGCCCCGCCTGGAACGGATTGGCGTGGGGGGAGTGATCTGCACCGACATTGCAGCCGACGGGACCCTATCGGGGCCGAACATCCGCCTCCTTGACGAAATGTTGACG
>JAPLCY010000073.1 GCA_026391995.1 Candidatus Auribacterota bacterium | reverse complement strand
GCTCGAGAAGACCGGCAACTACTACCCGGCGTTCAATGCTTACCAAGCGGTCCTCGACAAGTACCCCTCCTATCCGAAGGTCAATCTCATCTTGAACCGGCAGTTCAAGATCGGGAACCTCTTCCTCCAGGGGAAATCGCTTTCGTTCCTCAAGATAAACCCCTCCGGGTCAGCCAAGCGCGCCATCGCGATATTCCAGAAGGTGCTCGCGAACGCCCCGTTCAGCGATCTCGCGCCGAACGCGCAGTACAACCTCGGCGTGGCGTATCTCCAGAAGAAGGAGTATATCGAGGCGGCCATCGAGTTCGAGAAGGTGCCCGTGCGCTATCCGCAGAGCGAGTTTGTGCCGGCGGCGAAGTACCAGCGCGCGGTGTGCGCCTACCGGCAGGCGGTCGCCGCCCCGTACGATCAGGAGGCCTCTCAGGAGGCGATCAACCGGCTCCGCGAGTATATCGACGGTTACCCGAACGACAAGCATGTCGAGCACGGCAAGGAAATGCTCACCGAGCTCCAGGGGCGGAAGGCCGCCTCGCTCTTCCAGATCGGGACCTACTATGAGCGGCGCGAGAACCCCAAGGCCGCGCTGATCTACCTGCGCGAGGTGGTGCACGATTATCCGCTCACGCGGTATGCGGACAAGGCAAAAAAGATCGTCGCGCGCGAGGAGAAGCGGCTGGAGCTGACGGAGGCGGTCAGGCAGTCGCAGGACGCGATTATCGAGATCGAGCGGCTCATCGGCAGCCAGGCGGACGCCGTCGGCAAGATCAAGGCGAAGGGGCGCACGCGGTGGACGTTCTGGCGCTACGTGGTGCCGCGTACCCTCTCGGGCCAGGAGCGGCTCGAGGTGGCGGAGCGCACTCAGCGCATCCGGGCGTTGCGGGATCGCCTCGCCCTTGCGCGCGAGGAGCTGTATGAAAAACAGGCCGTGATGACCAACCGCGTCCGGCTGCTGGCCGCGGAAGCGGAGATCGAACGCGTCGAGGACGATCTCCGCGGCGCCCAGGTTGAACTCCAAGTCGCCCAGAACAGGGTAGCGGAGATCGGCGAAGTGCCCGAGGGGGGCGGGGAGATACTCAAATCGGCCGCCGGCGAGATCGCCGCGAGGGAGGAGCGCGCGCGGGGACTGGAGGCGCAGCTCGAGCGCTTGCGCTCCTCGATCACGGGCCTTTCCGGCTCCGTAGAATCGGAGGAGGGGGGGCTCAGGGAGTATTATCGCGTGCGGCGTGAGGCCCTTGCCGCGCGCATACAGAGCAGGGAGGGGGCGCCGCCAACGGGCGCCGCCGCAGGAGAGCAGAAGGACGCCGCGATTGCTGCCGCCCCGGCGCTCCGGTGTAGCATCCGGTCATGGTTCTGGCCGTTGGGCCGTGAGCGCGTTGTCGCGACGGTTCCCGCCCCGCGGGAGCGAGAGCTGGTCTATAGGGACGCGGTCGAATTGATGAATAACGGAGAGGGGCTGCAGCTCCAGAAGCGGTGGGACGAGGCGCTGGACGTCTACGACCGTGCCGCCCTGAGGCTCATGGAGCTCAAAGAGGCCGGGCCGGACTACCGGAACGGCGAGATAGAAGGGATGCTGAGGCGGTGCAGGCAGGGGCTCGAGGAGGCGCGGCAGGCAAGCGTCCAGCAGGAGTTTTTAGAGATCACCGCGGACCTCGAGGAGCGCGTGAAGAAGAATCCCCTCGACGCGGAGGCGTGCTTCTCTCTGGCGGAGCTCTGCGAGGAGTACGGGGACGGGGCGCGCGCGGTGGAGCTGTTCAGGCAGGTCACGGAGCTGCAGCCGGACAACGCCGGCGCCCTCTATCGCCTCGGGGCCGCCTGTTTCGCGGCGGGGGATATGAAGGCTGCCGCAGAGCACCTGGAACGGGCGGTGACGCTGGCGCCGTCCAGCCCCGTTGCGCACCACCGGCTCGGTCTGGCACAGGGCGAGCTCGGTGATTACGACGCGGCGCGGCGGCAGTTCGAGGAGGCGATAAAGGCGGATCCCTCATTCGCACCGGCCTATTTCAGCCTCGGGAAGCTCTGCCAGTCGGCGCTAGGCGATCGGGCCGCCGCCGCGGGTTACTGGAAGCGCTACCTGGAGCTCGCCCCGGACGATCCACAGGCGGAGAAGATCAGGGAATGGTTGACGACGGCAACAACAGTTATTAGTCATTAGTCACTGGATAAATTGAGCAACGGCATGCTATTATATGCGCGTAGTGGTACAGGCAGAGGAGATACGATGATGAGAATGGCAATGGCGGCTGTGCTGGCGGCCGTGATCACGGTTGCGGGATGCGGCTACCGTGTCGGCTCGGTCAATGTCAACGACCCGATCAAGACGATCTATATCCCGCAGGTGAAAAACAAGACTACCGAGCCGGCGATCGAGGCCCGCTCGACGAGCAAGATCGTCACCGCGTTCCAGATCGACGGCACCTATATGGTGGTAAACGAGAAGGATGCCGATGCGGTGCTGGAGGTCACCCTGACCAGCTTCAACCGCTCGGCCCTTCGCTTCGACAAGAACGATATCACCAGGGAGTATCGACTGACCGTAGGGGCCGAGGTGACCATGCGAGACGCCAAGACCCGCAAGGTGATCTTTACCGCCAGGCGCGTGGAGGGGGAGAAGGCGTTTTTTGTGACGGTAACATTACCCGTGTCCCAGCGGATTGCGGTGCCGTTCGCGCTTGAGGACCTCGCGGACCATATCGTCGAACGGGTGAGCGAGCGGTGGTAGAGGGGGGTCGGCGTCAGGCCTTGAGTCTCTTGGACAGGCGGGCCTTTGTGCGGTTCGCGTTGTTCTTGTGAATGATGCCGCGCTTGGCCGCTTTATCACACGCGGAGGAGAGCCTGAGGAAGAGCTTGGCAGCGCCCTCGCGGTCCCCTTTTTTGGTCAGCAGCTCGAACTTCCGTTTCAGGGTCTTGAGCGCCGAGATTACACGCGCGTTACGAAGACCTTTTTTTATATCCGCCCTCATGTGCTTCGCGCCTGATTTACGGGTAGGCATGTTCGATATCCTCCTTGGAGCCATTATCCGGGTTACCATGCAAGCTTCGGACGGCATTTGTACCAATTCTGGCATCGCATGTCAAGATAAACCGCATATGAGGAGCACGCAATAACGGAAAGAGGGGGCACAGTGTCAAAGGTTGGCATCGCCCGTTCGGCATCGGTGGTGGGGATGGCCACGCTGCTCAGCCGTGTCCTCGGATTGATCCGGGATATGGTCATCCTCCGCATGTTCGGCCCCTTTCTCACCGATGCCTTCTATGCCGCCTTCCGGCTACCCAATACCCTCCGCTACCTGATGGGGGAGGGGGCGCTGAGCGCCGCATTCATCCCCGTGTTCAGCGGCTACCTGAAGAACAAGAGCAGGAGGGAGGCGTGGGAACTCGCCACCGCGGTATTCCTCTGCCTCCTCATCGTCGCGGGTGTGGTTGTCGGTCTCGGCGTCATCTTCGCCCCATGGATCGTGCGCGTGGCCCTGGCGGGGTTCAGCGCCGACCCGGAGAAGTTCCGCCTCACCGTGAGCCTCACGCGCTGGCTTTTCCCGTACCTCCTCTTCGTGTCGCTCGTGGCCCTGTGCATGGGGATACTCAACTCCCTCAAGCACTTCGCGATGCCCTCCCTTTCCCAGGCGGCATTCAACCTGACGATCATCCTCACCGCCGTTTTTATCGCCCCGCGCTGGAGCACGTCGGGCGAGCAGCAGATATTCGTCATCGCCCTCGGCGTCATGTGCGGCGGAGCGGTCCAGCTGGGGATGCAGATCCCCGCCCTCCGCGCGAATGGATTCTCCCTGGTGTGGGGGAGGGTGTGGGGGCATCCCGAGATCAGGAGGATCATCAGGCTCATCCTCCCCGCCCTGGCAGGACTCGCGGTCTATCACGTGAATCTGCTCGTGGACAATCTCTTCGCCTCGTTCCTGCCGCAGGGGAGCGTGACCTATCTCTACGCGGCGAACAGGCTGATCCAGTTTCCGATAGGCACGTTCGCCATCGGTATTTCCACCGTCGTGTTTCCACTCATGGCGGGATTTGCCGTGTCGGGCGATATCGAGGGGTTGAAAGAGGCGCTCAATTACGCCCTGCGCATCGTCCTTTTCATAACCCTCCCCGCGGGCATAGGCCTCATGGTGCTGGGCATTCCCATAATACGGCTCCTCTACGAGCGGGGGGCGTTTTTGGCGAACAACATGACCTGGCCCACCTACTGGGCGGTGCTCTTCTACTCGATCGGGGTCTGCGCGATCGGCGGGGTGTCCGTGGTGGTGAGGTGCTTCTACTCGCTTCAGGACACAAGGACCCCGGTGAAGGTGGCCTGTGTGGCGGTGGCGGCGAATATCGTGATGGACTATCTCCTCATGAAACCGCTCAAGCACGGCGGGCTTGCGCTAGCGACATCCCTTGCCTCATTCCTCAACATCTCACTGCTCCTCCTGATGCTCAGGAAGAAGATCGGGTCGCTCGGCATGCGCAGGGTGGGGAGGTCAAGTTTGAAGATCCTGGCAGCCATTGCCGCCATGGCGGCAACGGCGGGCCTGTGCTACTGGCTGACGGTCGCCCATCTCGGGGGACCCGGCACCGGCGACAAGATTGCCCGGGTATTCATCCCCCTGCTTGCCGGCATCGCCGTCTACTTCGGCGTCGCCCTGCTCCTCGGTTCTCCCGAGCCGCGAGAGCTCTGGCACGATCTCCGGGGCAGACCAGGAGACTCCAGTGACCGGGGGCCTGGTGGGGTATAAGACAAGAGATAATCGCGCTTACACCCACGGGGCACTTGCCCCCAGACAGGGTATTGATTATAGAGTACCATCTCTTCGGTCTCTGAATCGAAGAGCGTTATTATCACGTGGCAGTTCTTACAGCGAGGGGGTGTTTGTGAAAAGAGCGGGGTTATTCAGCGTTATTATAGCTTGTTTTGGGAGTATGTTATTCCTTCCAACAGCTCATGCTGATCTTGTCAATTCGCCCTGGCCGATGTTTCACAAGGATGCCCGGCATACCGGGATGAGCTGGTCGTACTCAGGTCCCTCCCAGGGCGACCTGTTCTGGAGCTACTACACGGGGGGCGCCGTGGTCTCCTCACCCGCCATCGGTTCCAACGGCGGCATCTACGCGGGATCGGATTCCC
>JAPLCY010000200.1 GCA_026391995.1 Candidatus Auribacterota bacterium | reverse complement strand
CCAAGGTGCGCTCCTCCTGCTGCGTCCGGAACTCCTCCGCGGTGGAACCCTCCCGCTTCATCTCCTTCTGGAACTCCTCCTCGCTCGGGAACTTGCGCTTGATCTCGGTGATCGCCCGGTCAACCTCTTTCGTGAAGTCGTCGCCCATCAGCGTGCGGATGTTCAGCGCCTTCGCCTCCTGGAGGATGAGGCGCTCCTGGATCAGGTGTTCCAGCACGTCGCGGCGGGCCTTCTGAAGCATCGAGAAAAGTTCGGCGCCGGAGTATATCTGCTCGTAGTGAGAGAAGATCGGCGAGAGGATCTTCTCAATCTCGGAGTAGGTGATGATGTCGTCGTTCACCACGGCGACGATCTGCTCCTTGATCTCGGCCGTGGCCGGGGCGAGCAGCGCGAATGCGAGCGCGCAGCATAGGGCATACCGTTTCATAGATGTCCTATGATAGCACAATGCGCCCGTTCCGTGTCAGCCGGCGTGTCCCTTCCCAAGCTCTCTCACCCGGGCGCGGATTTCTCCCACCATGGCCGCCGGCGCGACCGCCCCTATGCGCGGATACCGTCCCCCGGGCCTCAGTTCCTCGCCATGCCGGACGGCGACGAGTTTGTCATCCCGGAGCGACACCGAGCTGACACCGGCGTCCCGCGCGTCGAGCTTGAGGCGGCAGATCTCGAGCAGCAGGATCGTGTCCGCCGGCAGCGGCCCGAACCGGTCGCGCAGCTCGCCCTCCAGCTCCGAGACCTCCTGATGCCGGCGGAGTTCGCCGAGGCGCTTGTAGAGGTCGATGCGCTGCGCCTCTCCCGGCACATAGGAGGCGGGGAACTCGCCCGCGCACGGGAGCGTGACCTCGATCTCCTCAATGCCCGCGGCCACGCTTCCCTTGAGCGCCTCGACGCTCCGCTTCAGCAGCTTGCAGTAGAGGTCGAAGCCGATCGCCGCGATATGCCCGTGCTGCTCGGGTCCGAGGACATTCCCCGCCCCCCGGATCTCGAGGTCGCGGAGGGCGATTTTGAATCCTGACCCGAGGCTCGAGTGCTCGACGAGCGCGCGCAGGCGCTTGCGGGCATCCTCGACGATCCATCCCCCCTCCGGGTAGAGCAGGTAGGCGTACGCCCGGCGCCGGTAGCGCCCGACACGCCCCCTGAGCTGGTACAGGTCGGCGAGGCCGAACCGTTCCGCGTGATCGATGATGATGGTGTTGGCGTTCGGGATGTCGAGACCGGACTCGATGATCGTGGTGCAGACGAGGACGTCGATGCGGCCCTCGACGAACTCTCGCATCACCCCCTCGATCTCGTCCCCCGCCATCTGGCCGTGCCCGACCGCGCAGGCCGCCTCGGGCACGAGCCGCGCGACGGTTTCCCTGACGCGCCCGATCGTCTCGACGCGGTTGTGCACCAGGTAGACCTGCCCGTCGCGTGCGAGCTCCCTGCGTATGGCGTCGCGGATGAGCCCCTCGTCGTACTCGCGGACAACCGTCTCGATCGCGAGCCGGTCCTCGGGCGGCGTGTGTATGGTGGACATGTCGCGGATGCCGGCGAGCGACATGTACAGGGTGCGCGGTATCGGCGTGCGTCTGAACTGAACATCTGGAGGCCTTGATATGGCGCTGATCCTCGATGGGAAGGGAGTGGCAGCGGCAATTCGCGCGGAGGTGCGCGAGGGGACGGCACAGCTCCAGAGGGA
>JAPLCY010000263.1 GCA_026391995.1 Candidatus Auribacterota bacterium | reverse complement strand
GACGGTGGCGTTGTGCACCGCGAGATAATCCATCTCGGCGCCGCAGGTTTCAAGCACGATCCTGTTCCAGTCGGGATAACGATAGCGTGTAAAAACGCCCGTATCCCTGCACCCGATAAAGAGAAGCTTCGCGTCCGGCGTGATCTGCCTGAGCCCCCGCCCGATCGCCAGGGCCTTGCGGGCGTACTCCTCGGGACGCATGGGAAAATCTATCCCCAGGTTATGATAGTCGTCATAGTAGAGCTCGTGGCCTAGCTCCCAATACGATGGCTGCCCCCCCCGCTCCCGCACATGCCGCGCCCAGCCGAGCGCCTCATCCACAGTGCCGGAACCGCAATTCAGCGTGATGAGGGGCGACGCTCTGAGGGTCGTGCAGAAACTGATAAACTCGTCGGGCCCGAAATACGGGTAGGATGCAAGCCGGTTGTGCCCGTCAATCTGGGGCTTCCGCGCGCGCCCCACGGCGTCATTCCAGTGAAAATGGTCGGCGCTCTGACCCCCGGGGTAACGGAGGAGGGTGAATCTGTACCCTTTAAGGGTGTTCAGCAGCGACGGGTGCGCCTGATTCTTCTCTGCATCCCAGATCAGAGACCCTTCGCATGTCCAGTCGACGTTTGACCCGAAGAGTGATTCCGGGATCCGCCGGATGACCCGATCGGCGGCAATCTCGACGCGGGCCCGGCACTCCCGGGGCTTCTTCCTGATTTTGAGATCGAACGCCTCGAACTTGTGGCGGTAGCGCTGACGGTACTTGCGTACGACCACCTCCGCGGCATCGCTCTCCTCGATCGTGCCATTCTCGATCCATACCGCGCGGCTGCAGATCTCCTCGATGCGGCCGATGTCGTGCGAGATGAATACAATCGTCTTCTCCTCATCCTCGGTAAAATCGCGCATCGTCTTGAAGCACTTCTGCTGGAATGCCATGTCGCCGACCGCCAGAAGCTCATCGATGAGAAACACGTCAAAGGGGACGTTCACGGCGATCGCGAAGCCGAGGCGCATGTTCATCCCGGATGAGTAGGTGCTCAGCTTGGCCTCGATAAAGTCGCCGATGCCCGCATACGCGACAATCTCGTCAAAGAGCTCGTCCACCTGCGCGCGCTTCATGCCCAGGATCGCCGCGTTCAGGTAGATGTTCTCACGTCCGGTGAGCTCTTGGTGAAACCCCGCCCCGAGGGAGAGAAGCGCCGAGATGCGTCCGTTGATCTGGACGCGCCCCTCGCTGGGCTCCGTGATCCCCGCGAGCACGCTGAGAATGGTCGACTTCCCCGCCCCGTTGGGGCCGATGATGCCGATGCACTCCCCCCTCTTTATCCGGAGGTTGATCCCTCTCAGAGCCCAGAACTCGCGGTGCCCCGGCCCCCGCGAGAGAAAGGGGAAGATGCTCCTGACAAGGGCTGGCTTCTCGAAGTAGACGCGGTATTTCTTGCCGACCCCCTCGAGATCGATCGCATTGTCGCTGTGCGGCATATCGCTCATGCGCTTCTCCTACCCTGATCCATTCACCAACTTTTAATGTTTTAACCGCGGATTACGC
>JAPLCY010000260.1 GCA_026391995.1 Candidatus Auribacterota bacterium | reverse complement strand
TATTACAGATGTAATGCCTCAGAAGATGTGAAAAAATCAGCATTAAGGTTGTCATTGCGAGGCGGACGCGGAAATCCGACCCGGAGGGTCGTCCCGAGCGTAGCGAGGGATCTAGGCTGGATCGTCATGTCCCGAAAACTTTCGGGATTCACGACGCTTCGCGGATTGCTTCGTTTCGCTCGCAATGACAGTATTCTGTCATCACATGCACAAGCCGAAAACCGGATTATTTCACACCTTCTCAGTCTCAAGGGGTTAGCCCCCCCCGTCCTCACCCTCTCCCTCAAGCTCGCTCGCCTATGACGAGGGGGGAGGGAATCTGATTGAAGCCTTCATATCATCTGAGGCCGTACATATGGATCTTTCTCAAGAAAAAGATATTCACTACATGCGGGAGGCGCTCAGGGAGGCGCACAGGGCGTATGATGCGGGGGAGGTGCCGGTCGGTGCGGTGATAGTGAGAGCCGGAACAATCATCGGCAGGGCGCACAACCAAGTCGAGCAGTTGCATGACGCCACCGCGCACGCCGAGATGATCGCCCTCACCCAGGCCTCGGAGGCGCTGGGGGACTGGCGGCTTGAGGGGACGGAACTCTACGTGACGAAAGAGCCGTGCCCGATGTGCTCCGGCGCTATTGCGCTTTCCCGGGTGAAACGCGTGGTGTTTGGCGCGAGGGATGAAAAAGCAGGCGCCGCGGGCTCGCGGATGAATATCCTCGAGGACGGGTGCCTGAATCACAGGGTCGATGTGCGCGGGGGCGTGGAAGAAGAGGAGTGCCGCGAGCTCTTGATGCGTTTTTTCCGCGCGCAGCGCGCGAGAAGTGTCAGCCCTTAGCCCTCGTCGCGTATCCCTGTTATACGTGGAAAGGTGGCAGAATCCGGTTGATCACGCACGACTCGCCCCATCATGAAGGCGGGGCGCCCTGCCGAATGGTGGAATGAATTCAGCGATCATGTATTATGTATCATACTCACGGAGAGGTGGCAGAGTCCGGTCGATCGCGCACGACTCGAAATCGTGTAGACCCTAAGGGTCTCGTGGGTTCGAATCCCACCCTCTCCGCCAGAAATACAGCGAAGAGAGAGAAGTGAATAGTGAAAAGAGAAGAGTGGCAACATAGGGTGTCTTGAACATCCCGCCTCGCGGGTGGTACTTCCAAACCGGTTTGACTTATCGATAGTTTTGTGCTACATTGCAAGGCACAAATTACCACAGGAGTGGAGAGATGAGAAATGGTTGCACTGTTGTGGCGTTCATCGCGGGCATGCTACAGGCATTAGCGGTCGCAGGGCAGACTGATTCAAATTACGTCGACCTGCAGGCGCAGGTTATCAATCTCGAGGGGGCGGTGCAACTCAGCTATACCTGCCATGCCCAGGAGTTCGGTTATCAGAACGTTCCCGTGGATGTCTATATCGGCGCGAAGCTCAATTCACCGATCGCGGACGCGGCCGCGAGCGTGGACCAGCTGCTCGCCGGGGGTGGAGTCAGGATTTTCTATCCGGGCATGCGGGGAACTTATCAATATACGACTGCACTCGCCGCCCCGACATTCAGCCGCGTTGCATTCTCCGATGTGGTAATGTCGGGTTCGGTTGTCATCGACAGCGTCGCCGCGAGCATCTATGACGGGTCATACACCATGTTCATTGTATTCATGTACAGCGGCAACGGCGGGTTCGTGCGCGGCGACGGAATGCCGGTAGAGCTCTCCAATG
>JAPLCY010000003.1 GCA_026391995.1 Candidatus Auribacterota bacterium | reverse complement strand
CTCCGAGGTCTACGGGCGCAATCCAAAAGTCCCATGGGACGAGGATGACGACCGAGTGCTGGGCTCGACGAGGATCGACCGGTGGTGCTACTCGACCTCGAAGGGGGTCGGCGAGCATTTCTGCCACGCCTATCGCAAGATGGGGCTCCCGGTGGTGATCGTCCGCTATTTCAACGCCTATGGCCCGCGCCTCGACAAGATCGACGTCGGCCGGGTGCTGACCATCTTCATCGGCCAGCTCCTCCGGAACGAGCCGGTCACGGTCATCGGCGACGGCAGCCAGACGCGCTGCTTCACCTACATCGACGACGTCATCAAGGCCACCGTCGCCGCCGGGATGAAGCCGGAGGCGGAGGGCGAAATCTTCAACATCGGGACGGACGTGGAGACCTCCATCAAGGAGCTCGCGGAGAAGATGATCAAGATATCCGGCGCGAAATCCAAGCTCAAGTTTGTCCCAAAGGAATCGATCTACGGCAAGAGCTACGAGGACATCCAGCGCCGCGTCCCGAGGGTCGAGAAAATGAACCGGATCCTCGGCGTGAAGGCCGAGACCTCTCTCGAGGAGGGGCTCCGGCAGACCTGGGAGTGGTTCAAGGCTTTCGCGCAATAAATTCAGCCGCGGATAGAGGCGGAGGTATACGATTTCAGCCGCGGATGAACGCGGATTGTGTAATGTTGTATCAGCGACCATCCGCGTGTATCCGCGGCGGAGACTTATATCTTTGGGCTTTGAACTTTAGACTTTTAGCTATTTTTATATCCGCAGCAATCCGCGTCAATCCGCGGCTGAGACTTATATCTTTTGCCTTTCCGCGCACGAATGAACCAGCCAGCTCTCGGGATAAAGATAGATGTAGACACCTACCGCGGCATGGAGTGCGGCGTCCCGCGCCTGATCGAGATCTTCGCCCGCCGGAGCATGAAGGCCAGCTTTTTCATCGCCATGGGACCGGACAACTCCGGCAGGGCGATCCTCCGTTTCTTCACCCGGCGCGGGTTCCTCAAAAAGATGCTGCGTTCAAACGCGGTGGGGATGTACGGCCTCCGCACGGCCCTCTCGGGAACCCTTCTCCCCGCCAGGCAGATCGCCCGGTCATTCCCCCATCTCTTCCGCGCGCTCCTCGCCGCGGGCCATGAGACGGGCATCCACGGTTACGATCACGTCCGGTGGCACGACAGGATCCCCTCCATGTCGCGCGAGGAGACGGAGCGGGAATTCGAATCCGCACAGCGGGCGTTCAGGGAGGTGACCGGCAGGGACGCGGAAAGCTCGGCGGCGCCGGGGTGGGCGTGCAGCCCGCGCCAGCTCTCGGTCCAGGACGAAAGTCCCTGCGTGTACCACAGCGATTGCAGGGGGAGCACCCCCTTCTTTCCCCTCATGGGAGGGATCGCATTCACGCACCTCCAGGTGCCCACGACCCTCCCCACACTCGACGAGCTCCTCGGGACGGGGGCATACCGTACCGCCGAAGAACTCACGCGATACTACATGGAGCGCATCCCGCTCGCCTCAAGGGAGCGTATACCCCGCTGCGAGCTCGGGATGGGAGAGCTCCCCGGGAGGGCGGGAATGGTAGCGATCCAGAAGGGGCAGGCTGGATCGGAGAAATAGGATGCGGCGTCGGTTCAATCCAATTTGTGAATGTCGTTCACCACGTACCAGGTCACCAGGGCGGTGACCTCGGCGAGTTTCGCCCCCTCTTCGGACTTCACCATCAGCAGGCGATAGTGGCGGCAGATGGACTCGAGCCGACGGATGATCTTCCGCACCGAATTCTTGTTCGAGTGCATGATCCAGCGGGCGACTCCCTCCACGATCGCCTCCCTGAAACGCCGAAGGAAATCGGTCGCGGGTAGGTGGTAGCCGCGGCGCCGCACGCGGCGCATGAAGATTTGGCTGAGATCGTCGATATAATCCTTCATCTCGCCGTCGCTGAGGGCGGTGACCGCCTCGACATCGTAGAGCTCGGCGATTGTCCGGCGCTCCCGTTTCGCTGGATGATCGTAGGCGATCTTGCGCACTACTGGGAGCCGCCCGGCGATCCCCTTCATGATGATATCGACGTAGATCAGCTTCTCGATCGCGTCCCATCCGCGGTACTGCTTGCGCCAGTCGAGGCCGGGGGTGAGCCAGACGGCAAACGATTCGGCCCAGTCGTCGTCGGGATGCCGCTGCGCGTAGACCAGGTCGAGGTGCTGGACATGTTTCTTGCTCCACGGCTTCTCGGGATACTTGGTGGGGTAGCGCTTGGAAAAATCGCCGAAGATCGACTTCCAATCCCTGCGCGCGTGGAGCTTGTAGGCGTAGTTGATGGCGTGCCCGGTCTCGTGCCGGAGAATCTTCATGATCTCTTCCCTGGCCTCGACATCGGCGTAGTATTCCGCATGGAGCTTCATGAGCCCGGGGCTCGATAGGTAAAACGGGATCTCGATGCAGATCGTCCCGTTCACGCACCCCCAGCCGTCCTCGATATCGGCGCCCAGGTAGAACCGCGGACGGAAGCGGATCTTCCGCCGTTTCAGCTCGGCGTAATGCTCGAGGA
>JAPLCY010000108.1 GCA_026391995.1 Candidatus Auribacterota bacterium | reverse complement strand
CGCGGCGGATGCAACAGCACCGAGATTCGCATATCGCGCGGGCGGGTGGAGACGCGGGTGGGACGCATCGACATCCTCATTCCCCTGACGAAAGAGGCCATCCCCCACCTTGGGGGGAGGATAAACGACGCCACCATCGTCATCGGTGAGAAGGCCATTGTCGGCCGCGACCGCATGATCGACCTGCCCTTCACGGCGATAGCCTCTGAAATCGGCGGCGCGGTCTACGCCAATACGGTTGCGGTCGGCGCGCTGTGCGCCCTGCTCAAAATCGAACAGGCGGAGTGCGTGAAGAGCGTTCGCGGCTTCTTTGAGAAAAAAGGCGCCGCCGTCCAGGAAAAGAACGCCGAGGCCTTCCGCCGCGGCTACGAACGCGGCGCCGCGCTGATTCCCCAGATTGCCATCGCTATCTCCGCAGATCCTTCCGTTGCCGGGGAAATGATGCTGACCGGCGCCGACACCATCGCCTTGGGAGCGGTGGCCGGAGGCTGCAATTTCGTCTGCGCCTATCCCATGTCTCCGGGCACCACGGTGCTCACGGCGATGGCCGAGTACTCCCGGCGCTTCGATATCATCGTCGAACAGGTTGAGGACGAGATAGGCGTGGCCACCATGGCCATCGGCGCCTGGTATGCGGGCGCGCGCGCCCTGGTCACCACCTCGGGCGGAGGCTTTGCCCTCATGGGGGAGGCGGTCAGCCTTGCGGGCGCCATCGAGACGCCTCTCGTGGTGCACGTGGCCCAGCGTCCGGGACCCGCGACGGGGCTCCCCACCCGCACCGAGCAGGGGGACCTCAACCTGGCAATGCACGCCGGGCAGGGGGACTTCCTCAGGGTGGTGCTGGCGCCCGGAGACCTCGCGGAGGGATACGCTCTCACCCGCGCGGCATTCACCATTGCGGACCGCTACCAATCACCCGTCTTCATCCTGACCGACCAGTACTTCGTGGATTCGTACTACACGACGCCCCCCTTCGAGGTGCCCGATGAGCCCCCATCGAACAACGTCGTCAGGACGTCCGCGGAGTACCGCCGCTACAAGATCAAGACCGTCATCGGCGCCGACGACTACGCGAGCATGCGCGAGATCCTGACCCGCCGGCTACGACGCGCCTCGGACGAGGGCAATTTCCCCGACCTCATCGTGGTGGACGGCGGGCGCGGCCAGCTCTCCGCCGCGGAGGACGTGTTGCGCGAGCTCGGCCTCGAGGATCAGCCGGTCATCGGCCTCTCCAAGCCCCGCACCGAGCGGAAGCGCGGCGAGCGCGACGCCGTCGACAAGATCATCCTCCGCGGAAACCCCGACCCCGTGATCCTCGCCGAGAACCACCCGACGCTGCGGATGCTCCAATACATCCGAGACGAGGCGCACCGCACCGCCATCGGTTTCCACCGGAAGACCCGGTCGAAGTCCCACCTCAAGAGCGCCCTCGACGACCTCCCGGGCGTTGGCGCGACACGACGCCAGGCGCTCCTCATCCACTTCGGCTCGGTCAAGGCGCTCCGTGCCGCCCCGATCGAGGCCATCGCGGCGCTCCCCGGATTTGGCCCCGCCCTCGCGCAGCGCGTGTGGGACTCCCTCCGAAAGGACGTGGCGGAGGACTGACACCC
>JAPLCY010000323.1 GCA_026391995.1 Candidatus Auribacterota bacterium | reverse complement strand
GACACGGGGGTTCGGCGACTATGAGTCACTGGAGCTGCTTCTCACCTACGCGATACCGCGTAGGGATGTGAAATCGATCGCGAAGGCGCTCATCGCCCGGTTTGGCAGCCTCTCAGGCGTCATGGACGCGGGCGTCGAGGAGCTCCAGGCGGTCGCCGGGATCGGCCCGCGATCGGCGCCGCTCATCCCGCTGGTGAAGGAGCTCTGTGTGGCGTACATGGCGGAGCGTATGCGCCGCCGGGACCTCCTCTCCTCGCCGAAAGCGGTCGTTGATTTCGCGAAGATCAAGCTCGCGGGCGCCCCGCGCGAACAGTTCATGGCGATCTTTCTCAATGTAAAAAACGAGGTGATTGATCACGAGGTCGTACACGAGGGCACGGTTGACCGGGCGGCGGTGTATCCGCGGCGGATCGTAGATTGCCGCGGATGGGAAAACAGCCCAAGGATGAAAGTATACAGTCGAAGGCAGCGCAGGGCGGGCTCGATGGGCGGGCGCATTATTTTTTCCCCACCCCCTCCTGAAGGGGGAGGGTCAGGGTGGGGGGGAGCACATAATCGTCTCGCGGATTGAACCGCTTGAACTGTGTAGATATTAAGTGAACAGGAGGAACACGATGATAGACAAAGAGCTGCTCGATATACTGGCCTGCCCCGCGTGCAAGGCGGACATCAGGCTGGAGGGGGAGAGGATCGTCTGCACGAAGTGCGGGCGCCGTTACCCGATCCGCGACGGCATCCCCGTCATGCTGATCGACGAGGCCGAAATGCCGGGGGCGAAGGGCTGATGCCCTTCTCCCCCTGTCCACTCAGGCGCGCGTGAGCCGTGGATACGCCCGCGAAGGTCCTCTACGTCATCATCAATCTCGAGCTCGGCGGAGCCGAGCGCCAGCTCGTCGAGCTTGTGTGCGGCCTCGACCCCGAGCGTTTTTCGCCCCACGTCTGCTGCCTCCGCGGAGGGGGCCCTCTCCTCGCAAGACTCGCGGCGCGCACTAGTCCCGTCACCGTCCATGCCTCCCCCTCGATCAACTACCGGAAGAAGGCCGTGGCCGCCGCGCTGTTGTGGCGGCATATGCGCGAGCTCGCGCGGCTGGCCCGGTGTGTCCGTCCTGATATTATCCACGGTATCTTGCCGATGGCGTGCGTGGCCGCCGGATTCGCGGCGCGGCTCGCGCGCGTGCCAGTCCTGGTGACGAGTCGCAGGAGCCTTGGGTGCTACAAGGAGGGGCGATTCCTCCTGCGCCAGCTTGAGAACCTGGTCAACCGCAGGGCGGACGCCGTGGTGGCGAACTCCGAGGCCGTGCAGCGGGACACGGTGGCGAGGGAGCGGATTGACCCGCGGAAGATCTCGGTGATCTATAATGGAGTGAATGTCCCGGCCGACGGGTCCGTGCAGGGGTGGAGGGCGCTCACGGGACGGGATATCAGGGGGCCGGTGGCATGTTGTGTGGCGAACTTTTTTCCCTATAAGGGGCATCTGGAGCTTATCGCTGCCGCGGGACTGGTGGCACGGGATATACCCGGGTTCCGGCTTCTCCTTGTGGGTGACGGCAGGGAGCGCGCCGCCATTGAACGGGCGATCGGCGCGGGCCGGTTGGGGGATAATGTGATTCTCCTGGGCAATCGGAGCGACAGCATGGAGATCATACGGGCGTCGCAGTGCGTCGCGCTCGCCTCGCACGAAGAGGGATTTCCTAATGTTCTTCTCGAGGCGATGGCTGCGGGGAAGCCGGTCGTCGCGACGAATGTCGGGGGCGTACCGGAGATAGTACGGGATGGAGAGACCGGCCTGCTGGTGCCGGCGCGCGACCCGGGGGCGCTCGCCGGCGCCCTCCTCCGGGTGCTGCGTGACGGACCCTTGGCGGAGCGGATGGGGCGCGCGGGGCGGGCGCGCGTGCTCGAGCATTTTTCGATGGAGCGGATGGTCCGCGCCTATGAGCGGCTTTATGCGACGCTTCTTTCGAATAGGCGCGGGGCTTCTTCCGGCCCGTAACCAATACTCGCAACCAGAGACCGTAGTCATATGTGCGGAATATGCGGCATTATCCATGGTGATCCTGCTTCTCCGGTGGAGGGCACCGCTTCACCACGCGCTGCGATACGGAAGTGATCGTGCATCTCTATGAAGAGATGGGGGTCCGCTGCCTCGAGCGGCTGCGCGGGATGTTCTCCTTCGCGCTCTGGGACGGAAAGAACCGCCGGCTCTTCTGCGCGCGAGACCGCCTGGGCGTGAAGCCGTTTTTCTACAGCTTCAAGGGGGGCGATTTCGTGTTCGCCTCAGGTGTGGCGCCGATGCTCCTGGCGCCGGGCATCGGCCGCGGCATCGACCTTCAGGCGCTCGACCTTTACCTCACCTATCAATATATCCCGTCGCCGAGATCTATCTTCGAAGATATCCGCAAGCTCCCCCCCGCGCACTATCTGGTGTTCGAGAAGGGGACAGTGGCCGTCACGCGCTACTGGGAAGTGAACCCCGAACGCGCCGCCGGCATGACCTACGGTGAGGGCAGGGAGCGCCTCCGCGAACTGCTGACCGAGGCCACGAAACTTCGGCTCATCAGCGATGTGCCGCTCGGTGCGTTTCTCTCCGGCGGCATCGACTCGAGCATCGTGGTCGCGCTCATGAGCTCGCTGAGCGACTCCCCTGTGAAGACCTTCTCCATAGGATTCGAGGATCAAAGCTATAATGAACTCCCCTTCGCCAGGATGCTCGCCGCGCGCTATGGGACCGAGCATCACGAATTTATCGTGAAACCCCGCGCGGTGGATCTCCTACCAAAACTTGTCCGGCACTACGGCGAGCCATTCGCCGACTCCTCCGCCCTGCCGACCTACTATGTCGCCGAGATGAGCCGACGCCATGTCACGGTGGCCTTGAACGGCGACGCCGGGGACGAGCTCTTCGCGGGGTATTCGCGCTATCTCGCATACGGGCTCGCCGCCGCGGTGGCGAAGATTCCCACCGCACGGTTCCAGTCGAGGGTGTGGGAACGGCTCCTCAGGGGATCCCGGCGCGGCTCCCCGCTCGGCCGCGCGGCACGCTTTTTCAGGTCTCTCTCCCTCGATGGCAGGGACCGCTATCTCGACTATGTCGTCTATTTCGGTGATGACCGGCGCCGGGGGCTGTACGGGGAAGCGATGAGGCAACTCAGCATGAGGCATCCGGCGCCGGAGTATCTCGGCCGTTTCTTCGACGAATGCCGTTCCGACAACGAGCTTTCGCGGCTCCTCTTCGTGGATCTCCACAGCTATCTGCCCGAGGATCTCCTCGTGAAGGTGGACATTGCGACAATGGCCAATTCTCTTGAGGCGCGGTCGCCGTTCCTCGACCACCGGCTGGTGGAGTTCGCGGCGACGCTTCCGGCCGCATGGAAGCTGAAGCACTTCCGGAGCAAGCATATCCTGAAAGACACCTTTGCCGACCTCCTCCCGCGCGAGATACTTGGGCGCGGAAAGATGGGGTTTGGTGTCCCGATCGGCGAATGGTTCAGGGGCGAACTCGCGGGATACCTGCGGGATATTCTCCTGGACGGCCGGTCGCTGTCGAGGGGCTACTTCGAGCCAGGACGCGTGCGCGAACTCGTGGCGGAACACCAGGAGGGAAGGATCGATCACGGCTACCGCCTCTGGGCGCTCCTGGTCCTCGAGCTCTGGCACCGCGAATTCATCGACGCTGCGCCGGCGCGGCAGGGGGCGCTTTGAATGTGAGCAACGAATCACACCATGAGGACCGCGTGCGCGTCCTGCACGTTATCACGCGCCTCATCGTGGGCGGGGCGCAGGAAAACACGATCGATACCTGCCACCGCCTCGACCGTTCGCGGTACGACGTCGACCTGGTCGCCGGGCCCCAACTCGGTAGCGAGGGCGAACTTGTCTCGACGATCGACCGCTCCATGGTGGGGTTCACCGTCCTCCGCTCGCTCGGGCGAGAGCTGAACCCGCTGAAGGACCTGATTGCGCTCATCGCCCTCCGCCGGTTGATGAGGAAGGGGCGGTACCGGATCGTGCACACGCACAGCTCGAAGGCCGGTATCCTGGGGCGGCTTGCCGCGCGGCTCGCGGGCGTGCCTGTTATCGTGCATACCGTGCACGGGTGGGGGTTCCATGACGGGATGGGGCGCGCGCGAAAGCGTCTCTATGTCACGCTCGAACGTACCTGCGGGCGTTTCACCGACCGGCTGATCACGGTGAGCGAACGCGACGCGAATACGGGCGTGGATCTGGGAATCGCTCCGAAGGAAAAGTTTGTCACGATCCATAGCGCAATTGACCTCCGAACGGCGGCGCGCGCCGCCGGGGACAGGGAGCGGATCAGGAAAATATTCGATCTCGAGCCCGGCCTCCCGGTGGTCGGCTCCGTGGGCCGCCTCTCGCCTCAGAAGGCGCCCATGCTTTTTATGGAGATGGCCGCGGCCGTGCTGAAGCGCGTGCCGCGAGTGAATTTTCTTTACGTGGGCGACGGGCCGTTGCGCGGTGAGGTGGAGGGGATGATCGGCCAGCTCGGCATCGCGGACAGGGTCAGGCTTGTGGGCTTGAGGAGGGACGTGCCGGAGCTTGTGAAGTCCATGGACATATTCGTGCTGCTCTCTCTCTGGGAGGGACTGCCGCGGACGATCCCCCAGGCAATGGCGGCGGGGCTGCCCGTGGTGGCGTCCGATGTCGGGGGAGCCGGCGAGCTGGTCCGCGACGGTGTCAGCGGATTCCTGGTCCCGGCCGGAGATTATGCGGCAGCAGCGGAGCGGGTGATTCGTCTCCTCGGCGATGTTGCGCTGCGGCGGCGAATGGGAGAAGAGGGGAGGATATCCCTTCCCGCCGACTTCTCCGTCGAGACCATGGTCAGACGGATCGAGGGGCTCTACGAGGGACTGTTGCGGGAGAAGGGGCTCGGGTGAGGCACTGAGGGGCGTGGCGATTTGATGAAGATTGGTTCAGGACAGCTTCCTAATATATGCATGTGCCTGACAAAGGGCGATGCCGCCCTTGGCTGTTTACAAAGCCGTCCAGAGGTTCTACACTAATCCATATATGTGGCTGATCCTGTACGCATGTACATTTGGCATCGCCCTTGGCCTTGGCCTTCTCTTTACCCCGATAGGCCGCCGGGCCGCTCTGGCATGGGGGCTTGTTGACAGCCCGGGGGAGCGGAAGCCGCAGCAGCGCCCAATCCCACTCTTCGGCGGCGCGGCCATTTTTGGCGCCCTCGCGTTGACTGTCGCGCTCCCATCGTGCCTTGTCCTGTGTGCCACTCATTTTTCCGCATGCGCCGCACTCATTCCCGCCCCGTATGCGGGGTATCTCCCCGGGGCGCTGTCGGTTCTCCCGAAGCTGGGGACCATCGGGCTCGGGGGGCTCGTTATCTTCCTGATCGGCCTTTGGGACGACTTTCGAGAGCTGGCTCCGCGTGTGAAGCTGCTCGGTCAGATCCTGGTGGCGATGGTCATGATCGCGTTGCACGTGCGCATCACCCTTTTTGTCCCGGGCTTCGCCTTTAGCGCGGCGGCCACCCTCATCTGGATCATCCTGATCACCAACGCCTTCAACCTCCTTGACAACATGGACGGGCTTTGTGCGGGGGTGGCGGTGGTGGCCTCGGCGGTGTTCTTCGGGGTATCCGCCGCACAGGGGCACTACTTCATCGCGGTGCTGCTGGCGGCGTTCATCGGCGCGCTCATGGGTTTCCTGAAGTATAACAGGCATCCGGCCTCGGTCTTCATGGGCGACGCCGGCAGCATGTTCATCGGCTACTTCATCGCGGTGATGAGCATCCTCCAGACCTATTACGAGCCCTCCGCGGCGGGGCCACTCGCCGTCCTCATGCCTCTGGTGATCCTCGCGGTGCCCCTCTACGACACCCTCTCCGTGATCCTGATCAGGGTTTCGCACGGCGAGAGCATATTCAAGGCCGACCGGCGGCACTTCTCGCATCGCCTCCTCGCGCTCGGCATGCCGGTCAGGGGGGCGGCCTGGTTCATCTATCTGCTGACGCTCTGCACGGGTCTCTCGGCGACTTTCCTGCCGCGCGTGGGATGGGCGGGGGGGCTCATTGTCTTCGCGCAGACCGCGCTCGTGTTGCTGGTAGTGGCGATACTTGAGTATGTCGGGGAATGCCGGAGGGACAATGATGCGGCCAGCGGGTGAACCTTTGTGCGGGATTGAGCGGGCGTAATGGGACAGTTATGGAGCACCCTTAAATACATTCCCTCCCCCCTTGAGGGTGGTGGGTGTACTCACTCTGCGAGGCATTACGAGCGGGCGTGGATTGCGCTGTGCCTCGCCTTTGGCTGCGTCCTTCTGGCGCGGATTCTCTGGTGCGGCGTCATGGCCCCCGAGAGCAACTTTTTCCTCCTGCTCCCGCTCTCGCTGATCCTTGCGGCAGCCCTCATCCTCTGCGCCCTGTCTCCGGGGGACCCATGGCGCATGGCGACCGCGGACTGGTATGTTGCCGGGTTCTTCGTAATCATCTGCCTCCACGCCGTTGTCAAGGGGCGGACCTGGCTCAGCGCTGACTTTGTCGCGCAGATGGCGGGGTGCACCGCGGCCTACTTCTGCGCGAGGCGGTTCGCCGAACGCGAGGCTGTCAGGAGCGTCCTCTGGATTGCGCTGTTTGGCGGCGTTTTCATCGTCAGCCTTTACGCCATCTACCAGTCGGTGTGGGGGCTCGAAGGGACGCGGGCCCTGCTCGGCGACCTGGCGAAGCAGGGGGACAGGAATTCGCCCTTCCTGAGCAGGGTTTTTTCGAGCGCCGTCTCCTCCACCTTTTTCTTCCCGAATGCCTTCGCCGGATATCTGATCGTAATGATCCCCCTGATCGCCTCGATCTTCTTCTGGCGGGAGAGGGACCTCTTCGATGCGGCGGCCGGCACGTATCTCGCGGTGATCCCGGCGGCGCTTATCGCGGGCGGGCTTTTCGCCGATCTCGCGGCAAAACCGTTGTTGATCGCTTCGCTCTGCGCCGCCGTGGTCGCCCTCGTTGCGGGTCTGAAGCTGGCCGCGGGCAGAAACCGTCGTGTGATGTGCCTTTTGTGCGCGCCGCTCCTGCTCGCCCCGGTGTATGCACTGTGGCTGACATCATCCGAGGGCGCATATCTCGCGCTTGTGGCATCTGCGCTGGTCATCGTTCTCACCATTGGTGGCAGGCAGCGGCTGGCGGCACTGATTGTGCTGATTGCCTTCCTCATGGGCTGGGCGGCATTCCGGGCCGCCGCAATTCCGCAGGGAATGCTCGACAGCGCCGGCGCGCGCGGCGATTACTGGTCTGCGGCCGCGCGTATGTGGAGAGACAATCCGCTCGCGGGCATCGGGATCGGCGGATTTCCCGGCGCCTATCCCCTCTACCGCGGCCCTCTCGCGGAGGAGGGGAGGCTCGCCCACAGCGCATATTTCAGCCTCGCCGCTGAGAGCGGCGTGTTCGGGCTTGTCGCGTTTCTGGTGATGTGGGGCGTGCTGCTTGCTTCGATTATGCGTGGGGCACGGTGCGGCGGGGCATTCCCGACGGCCGTGTGCGTGGCCATCGGCGCCTTTCTCCTTCACTCCGCCGTGGATGTCGACCTCCATGTCCCCGGGATCACGTTCACGATCTGGGTGCTCGCCGGCATGGGGGTGACGATGGCTGCGGGCGATCATCGGCAAAGGGTTCTCACGCGGACGGCGTGTGTGCTTGCCTCGACGGCGGTCCTGTGTGCGATAGGGGCATGGGTCGAGCCGCGGGCGCTTGCCGAACGGTACCGCCTTGAGGCGGAGAGGTGCGAGCGCGAGGGAGCTGGAGGGGAGGCGGCGGCAGCGATACAAAACGCGGTGTCACTGCAGCCCGGGAACGCGGTCTATATGAGCGCGCATGCGGGCATACTCGAGCGGGGGGGGAAGGGCGACCGCTCGCTCGCAATGTATGAGCGCATTGCCGGCATGGCGGAGGGGATGCCGGGTTATCAGTTTCAACTCGCCGCCGCGTACTGGAGGGCGTCGCGGGAGGGAATGGACCGTCCGCGGGCGCGTCAGGCGCTCGCGGCGCTTGATAGGGCCATCGCGTGCAATCCCTACGACGTGGACTACCTCATGCTCCGGGGGTCCTGGCATGAGAAGACAGGGAACATCCCGGAGGCCATCAATGGATTCGAACAGAGCAGGGATCTTATCGCCACCCTCGAACGCGCTCCCAGAAGGATCCGCCGCCACACCACCGCCGAGTATGGTACCCTCATGTCGATGGTAGAGCAGCGTATCAAGGAATTAAAGAACCGGTAGCAGAGACGGTTTCTCCGGTCATCGAATACAGGGAAGTGACGCTGATCGCTGTGAGACGCGCTGATTATTTGATTGTATCTACTTGATTATAAGAATGTTACAAAGAGTGTCCCCGTATACAGTAGAGCAGGGCGTCGTGGATCAGGCCGTTGCTGGCGAGGACCTCTTTAAGGAACGGATTGAACGGGGCGCCTGAGTAATTGCTGACGCGCCCGCCGGCCTCGCGAA
>JAPLCY010000392.1 GCA_026391995.1 Candidatus Auribacterota bacterium | reverse complement strand
TGCCGCGACTGTATCCAGGGCCTACCTGGAGGGCCAGGAGCAGGCGGTCATCCTCGCTAAGGAAGCGAAGGTCCGCTACGGCCCGTCGGAGAAGGATGTCATCGCCTTTGTGTTGCATGAGGGTGCTGTCGTTGAGATCGAGCACACGTCCGGCGACTGGTGCCAGATCAGTCTCCCCGACGGGAAGGCCGGCTGGATAAGAAAAGAGATCTGCGGCATTATATAGTTCGCCGCGGGTGCGTCGTGCCGCGCAGTACAGGTCACGGCAGACACAGCCAAGAGAGGCTTCGCCAGTGTCCGCGTTCCTCGCGTCCATCGCCATTCTGATTGTCGGTTCCTACACCATCGTCGCCCAGGTCATATTTGTTCGCGAGTTCCTCGTGATCTTTCTTGGTAACGAGCTCTGTGTCGGGATCATTCTCTCGAGCTGGTTCCTGGGCATAGGCGCTGGATCGATCGCGGCGGCAAGACTCGCCCGGAACGGCGATGGAGAAAGGCCTTTCCGTGTAGTGGCCCTGATTCTCGGTGTGCTCGCGCCGGCGGCGCTTGTGGCGATCCGCCTCCTCCGGGGCACCCTCGGCGCTCCCCCCGGCGAGTATATTCCCTTCGCCTCGCTCCTCGTCTCCACATGGCTCATCATTGTCCCCTTTGGCGCGTGTATCGGCCTGCTCTTCCCGTTCGCCTGCCTGCTGGCGGGGGGAGGGCGCCGGGAAAGGGTGGGCGGCATCGCCCGCGCCTACGTGCTGGAGGCGGTCGGCAGCATCGCCGGCGGGGCGGCATTCAGTTTCCTGCTGGCCGGGCGCGTGCCGGCGGCGCAGGTGCTCATCGGGTGGAGCGCCGCGCTGTTCGTGGCGCTGTTCATGCTCGCGTGCGGATCTCGCCGTACCGGGTCATTCATAGGCTCTCAAATATCATCCCCTCCCCCCTTGGGGGTGAGGGTAGGGGGAACGATATCCCCTTATAATTGTCCCATTACGTCGCGCCCGGGCTGGGGCGCGCGCCTTGTCACCGGATTCGCCGCGGTGTGCGCGTGCGCCCTCCTGTCGGAGCATCCGGAGCCAAGGAAAGTGCTACTCATCGGGGGCGGGGTGGGGGGGATGGTGCGGGAGTTTCTGCGCTATCGCCTCACGGGGCTCGCCTGCGTGGAGCTCGACCCCGACATTATCACGGTCACGCGGGGACTGAGTGCGCCCAACGACCGGCAGGCGCTCGAGGATCCGCGCGTGTCGCTTGTGTACGGCGACGGACGGCGGTATATCAAGACAACGAACGAACGGTTTGATCTCATCGTGGTCAACACGCCGGATCCCTCCACGGCGATGCTGAACCGTTTTTACACTTCGGGGTTCTATGAGGAGGCGCGCCGCGTCCTTGCTCCGGGCGGAGTGCTCGCCGCCCGGCTCACCGCGCCCGCGGATTACTACGGCGCGGAATCAGGGAGCTACGCGGGGTCGGTATTCAGGACGCTCGAGGCTGTTTTTCCCTATCTTGTCGTGACACCGACGGAGGAAACCTGGTTCTTCGCCTCTGCAACTCCGGGTGTGGTCACGTCGGATGTGCCGGTGCTTCAGCATCGTTGGCAGCGGCGGGGGATCAGCTCGGACTATTTCACGTCCCACCACTTTTTCATATGGTGGCTCCCCGGGCGCGTGGCGTTCACGCGCAGTGCCCTGGAGGCGCAGAGGGGCGCTCTCCTCAACACTGATTTCAGGCCAGTCACGTACTATTACAACCTGGTTCTCTGGGCAAGGGCCTCGGGGCCGCGCCTTGCAAGAACGTTGCGCGCGTTTGAGCGCATCGGGAGGGGATGGTACTGTGCGGTGCTCCTCGGCTTTTTTCTCGCGCGGTTGATCTATGCCTGGTTCAACCGGCGGAGCGCGCCGGACACGACGGCGTTCCACGCGCTGTTGTCGATCGGTGCCATCGGTTTCAGTTCAATGGCGCTCGAGGTCATCCTGATCTTTGCCTTCCAGAACAGCTACGGGTACGTGTACCAGATGATGGGGATGATCGTGGCGCTCTTCATGGCGGGGCTCGCGATTGGAGGCGCGCTGTCCGGGAGGCTGCTTGCGGGCGAACGGCGGTGGTATCTGTGGCTCGCCTGGCTCGAGTGGGCGCTTGCCCTTTACGCCATGATCGTGCCGGTCGTCGTTGCCCGCGCCTCGTCCATCGGGACCGCCTCGGAGGGGATATTCATGCTGCTCGTGGGGGGGACGGGATTCATGACCGGCCTTGGCTTCCCCATTGCGAGCAGGATATACATCGGTTCTGCCGTGAGTGTGGGAGGCACCGCCGCGCGGGTGAACTGCTTCGATCAGTTCGGCGCGTGCTGCGGCGCGCTCATGACCGGCGTGATCTTTGTCCCGCTCCTGGGCATCGCCGCCGCATGCCTGATCGTGGCGATCATGAACGCGGGGTGCGGGATCCTGCTGTGGATGGGGCATCGGCAGGGATAGTTCCCTCATATTCGCTATAGCGCGCCCTCCCGAGTGCGCTATAATTAACCCCTCATGACCGTCACATTGGATGCGCTCCTACAACCTCCTGACGGAGGCGTTTTGGATCTGCAGCGAGCCGGCCTCACTTATCTGACGGTCATTCCATGAACGGGGCAACCCATATGTCGATACGGTGGTGGATCTGCTTCGTCATGGGCATCCTCGTCCTCG
>JAPLCY010000228.1 GCA_026391995.1 Candidatus Auribacterota bacterium | reverse complement strand
ACGGCGGCGATTACGACATTCGAGTACGAGCCGGGGATGATACAGGATATCCGCGAGCTCTACGAGAAGCTCGTCCCGAAGAAAAAGCATTATCATCACGACGAGACGTGGGGTGACGCCAACGGCTTCAGCCACCTGCGGGCGGCACTGCAAGGGCCGTCGCTGACCATACCGTTTGAGCAAGGCCGGCTCATCCTCGGCACCTGGCAGCAGATCGTGCTCGCCGAGTTCGACAACAGGTCCCGCCGGCGTCAGGCGGTGGTGCAGATTATTGGGGAATAAATATGGTATAATGGTTGCACAATAAAAATGGGGGTGATCGGTTTCGACTGGTGTGTACGTGCTTCAGCTGCGTGCAGAGGTTGTCAGGAGGCCTCTTTAAACACCTGGCACAATCATAACTGCGAACGAGCAGTTAGCTCTGGCCGCTTAATATAGCGGTCACGTCCTCTCGGGGCCCGCCCGCGGCGCCGGGAAGGACGCCGGAAGCGGGCTGGTCGCGGAGCTTGGCCCCTGGGGGCCGTGACCATCGTTATGCAGGGGATAGTCCTCTACGGATCCCGCCCCGATGGAGCCGTGGAGGGCGAATGCAAAGCGGGGCTACGCACGTAGATGCTGTTGCGGGTGTTCATCAGGACGCGGGTTCGATTCCCGCCACCTCCACCATAATTGCAATGGGAAGTTCAATCCCCCCGCAGCACAGCCTGTAAGTCCGGCAGGCGGCCTCGATCTGATAAAACCCTTTCTGGAATTTAGTGTCTTTTCATCGTTCTCAAGATCGGCCACATAAGGACAATGGTTGCAATACCCCCGAGCGAGTAGGCAAAGGCCTGTGTGATCACGTGTGCGGAGATACCCGAGAGGGCGGCCAATTCCCGGGGGTAGCCGAGAAGGTAAAAAGACCCGGTCCAGACACCCTCATACAACCCGAATCCCGCGATACCACTCAATGGCGTACTCGCGGCGAATTCGGCCAGCGAGGCCCCCACGAACACGGGCCAGTACCCGATGGACCGAAGGGTGTAGCAGGACGGATCGATCGGGTTCAGGATGGCGTACAAGAGAAACGCCAGGCATCCGTACTTGAGCACACGGACCAGGAGCGACAGCAGCAGCACCCCTCCCCAGCTCCCTTCCATATATATGGCGCTGATCTGATCGCCGAGGGCCATGAGAGACACCATGACGACCATATCCAGGACAAAGGCGATGGCCCATACCGATGTCCCGCGCGCCAGGGTGACGCCAAACCTGGCTTTAAGGATGGCGACATAGACGAGGGAACCGATCCGGGCGGGGAGGAGATCGGCAAACAGGTTGCGGACGAGTGTCACGAGGAACATCTGCCCGCTGCCGACCGTGGCCCCGGATTCCGTCGCGCGCAGCAGGAGGAGATAACGCCAATTCCTGAAGATGGTCGAGAGGAGGCTCAGGCACATATAGGCAAGCAGGCCGCAGCCCCGTGCATTTCGTATCGCCCGCGCGATTGCCGCCGGCGACACGATGGCGAAGAGGTACGCGAACACGATGATGCTCACGCACACCGACGCCGCGAGATACCAGATGTTTTTCTTGTCAGCCACATCCCGGGTCATGCGCAATTATCCAGCGTTCATTCAGGTTAGCGGCAGGGCACACTAAAGTGTGCCCGACACCTCTGGAATAGCAATGCTTTTTTTATGTGGGCCGTAATGCGTCACTTATGGGGGGTGTGCTATTCCCCCCGTCACTGACCCATTACTGTGGGCCCACCATAAATGACCCAATTGCTTTTTTCAATAATCACGGCACCGGACAACGGCAAATGCCGGCGGCGCATGCATGCATCGCCGAGATTGACGCTCCGGCTATTTGGCCACTGCGGAACAGGCGGTCTGGCTCGGGGCGGTGTCAAACATGCATGAGCCGTTGAGCACAAACGCCTCTTTCCCGTAGTCCCGGCGGACCGCCGTGCGGAGTCCGGAACGGAAGGTGCGGCACCATCGGCAGCGGCCGTCCTGCCCCCGCCCCGTGATGGTGAGTTCGATCTTTTTCTGTCCCTCCAATGTCTGGA
>JAPLCY010000043.1 GCA_026391995.1 Candidatus Auribacterota bacterium | reverse complement strand
ACCACCCCCAGGAAGAAGAGTGGAGGAACCGGACAAATCATTTGCTACTCAGAAGCGGACACTTGACTTGCTAACAACAGCCAAAAGCAACAGCCAAAGTAGCGGAACGCAATCCGCTTGGGGACACTCTTTGCAACATTTTCGTAACAAGCGCGTTAAGACAAAATAACATTACATAATCCGATAATCAAGGATGCCCTTCCACTTTATCGAGGGTGCACCGTGGGGGTTGAGCGTGTGATGCGGCGCTGTGATTAACCCTTTCTTCTTATAAGGATGAAGGGCAAACTGGCGGATATTATTTGCTTGTAATATATTGGTATACAACTAGTTGCAAAGAGTGTCCCCATTAAAATGCGACTTGATCCAGCGGATTGCCTCGTCCCGCGTCGTCACCCTGTTCTCGAGCTGCTCCTCTTCGAGGGCCTTCAGGATCCTCCCGAGCAGCGGCCCCTCGGGATAGCCTATAACGATCAGGTCGTGGCCGCTGACCAGCGGCCGGGGACGGAGATCCTCCCGCCTGTACGCCTCGACCCTCCCCCGCAGGAACTCCCACGCCGACAGGTCGTGGTCGCTCGCGAGGCAGTCCACGCGATGCAGCTCAAGCTCGTCGGGGAAGGTCGGCCTCCCCATCAGGCGCTTGATCGTGCTCTCCTTCATCCGCTTGACGTCGAGGAAGACCATGTGGTTCTCGACGCACGCGGCGATGCGGTCGCGCAGGTGGTTCGGGAAACGCAGGCGGGCGCAGATCTCACGGGCGATCTCGGCCCCGACGGTCTGATGCCTCTGGAAATGTATCCGGTCGGTGATCGAGATGGTCCGCGGCTTCCCCACGTCGTGGAGGAGGGCGGCGAACGCCAGGACCACGGAGGGCTCCACGAGGGCGTCGAGCATTTGCGTGGTATGCGCGAAGACGTCCCCCTCGGGGTGGCACCCCGGCGGTTGGGCGACGCCCTTCATCGCGTGGACCTCGGGGAGCAGGACCTCGAGTAATCGCGCCCGGTCAAGGAGTTCGAGGCCGCGCCCCGCCCGCGGCCCGATGAGCATCTTGACGATTTCGTCCCTGATGCGCTCGGCGCTCACCACCGTGATCTCGGGCGCAAGCGCCCGCACGGCCGCGAGCGTCCCCTCCTCGATCCCGAAGCCGAGGGTGGAGGAAAATCGCACGGCGCGCAGCAGCCTGAGCTTGTCCTCCGTGAACCGGGCGACCGGATCGCCGATGGTCCTGATCACCCGCCGCCCGATATCCTCCTCCCCCCCGACGAAGTCGAGCAGCTTCCCGCGCAGGGGATCGTAGAGGAGGCCGTTCACGGTGAAGTCGCGGCGCAGGACATCCTCGCGGGCGGAGGAGAAGCGGACACCGGAGGGCTTCCGCCCGTCGCGATACTCGAGGTCGGCGCGGAAGGTCGCCACCTGGAAGGCGTGCCCCTTCTCGACGACAAGCACCACCCCGAACTGCGCGCCGACCGGCACCACGTGCGAAAAAAGCTTCGCGACCTGATCCGGGCGGGCGGCGGTGGCGATGTCGTGGTCGAGCGGCTCCTGCCCCATCAGCATATCGCGTACGCAGCCGCCGACGAAATAGGCCTCGAAGCCGGCCTCGGCGAGGCGGCGCACGAGCTCTGACGCGACATCCTTTTCGGATCTTCTCATGGCACGACCGGCGGCATGATACAGTGGCATCACGCTCGCGCTCTCTGTTATACTGAAGGGGTGCGGCTGATTCCGGTTCATTGTAACATACACCAATGAAAGCAAAAAAACTCTTTTCCCTGCCGATCCTGACGCTCGTGATGATTTCCGTCATCTGCATGGTCATGGTCATTTACGAGGCGTGGCGCGAGAACCGCTACGCGGGGCTCATCAAGGATTCCGCGGACCGTCACGGCCTTGCCCCCCTCCTCGTCAAGGCGGTCATAAAGAGAGAGAGCAATTTTTATCCGCGCGCGAGTGGATCAAAGGGGGAGATCGGCCTCATGCAGGTGACCCCGGTGGTGGGGCGGGAATACGCGGCCGCACAGGGGCTTCGCGGCCTGGACACCGCCCATCTCTTCGAGCCTCCGGTGAATATCGAGGTCGGGTGCTGGTATCTCGGGAAGGCGATGCGGCGGTACGGTTCCTGCGCCGACCCGGTGCCATTCGCACTCGCCCACTACAATGCCGGCGCGTCGAACGTGGACCGGTGGATGAATGCCGCGCGCGCGCGCGGCGATGGGAGGGCATTCGTAAAGGCGATCACCTATCCCACCACCAGGGAGTACGTACGGTACATACTCCGGCGGTGGCGGCTCTACCGGCTGTTCAGCATTTTCTAGGAGCGGGGCGATGGAATGGACAAAGCAGTTTTTCGACAAGACGTGGCTTGAGTACGGCTTCTGCCTCGTGACCCCCGAACAGACGCGGCAGCAGGTCTCATTCATAGAATCGGCGCTACGGCTGAAACCGAAGGAGAAGCTGCTCGACATCTGTTGCGGCATCGGACGGCACAGTATCCCGCTGGCGCAGCAGGGATACCTCGTGACGGGCATTGATTTCAAACCGGAATACCTCACAAAGGCGCAGGCGGAGGCCTTCACCCTTAAGAACCGACCCGCCTTTCTCGAGGCCGACATGCGCAAGCTGCCCTTTGTGAATCTGTTCGATGCGGCCATCTGCATCTGGTCAAGCTTCGGTTACTTCGACGAAGAGGCCGACCTCGGCATTCTCAAGGGGGTGGCGAAGGCTCTTAAAAAAGGGGGGCGTTTCCTGATCGACGTGGCCAATCGCGACTACATACTCCGACACTTCCGGGAGCGGGACTGGACAAAGGCCGGCAAGGGCTACATCATGGAACGGCGGATATTCCACGTGGATAAAAGCCTTATTGTCACCACCTGGGTATTCGCCGGCGAGGGGCACATCGTGCTGCGGACGTCGGAGATGCGGCTCTACAGCCTCATTGAACTGGAATCCATGCTGGTGAGGGCCGGTTTCAGAGTGAGCGAACGCTTCGGCGACTTCAACCGGGCGAGGCCGAGCATCGAGACGCCGCGGCTCATCCTGGTGGCATCAACCTGAGAAACAGCCTAAGGCCAAAGGGAAAAAAGTGAAAAATCACCGCTTCTTCTCGAGCGCCTTGAATATCGCCCGCTTTACATCCTCGTAGCGGGCGGGCAGCTCGACGGGCAGATTCGCGTGGCGCGGCGTCACCTCCGGCAGCGTCCCCTCGTGGTACCTCGTCTTGAACTCGGAGAATTTCAAACCATGCGCCGTTGAGATGACCACCACCGCGTCCGAGGGTTTGATCAGCTTCCGCCGCACCAGCTTGAAAAGGGCCGCGAGGGCCACCCCGGTGTGCGGGCAGGTGTAGAGGCCGGTCCGGTCGGCGACGGCGGAGGCCTCGGCAAGCTCATCCTCGGTCGCCGCCTCCACGACCCCGTCAAACGCCTTCAATACCCGTATCGCCTTCTTGACGCTCACCGGATTCCCGATCTGGATGGCGGTCGCGGCCGTGCGCGCGGCCTTGACCGGCGCGAACTCCTTGAACTGCGTGAGATAGCTCCGGTAGAGGGGATCCGCGTGCGCCGCCTGGGCGCAGGCGATCCGGGGCAGCCGGTCGATGATCCCGAGCTCTTTCATCTCCAGCAATGGTTGCCGCCGGGGATGATGATCCAGTCGGGGATCTGCCATTCGAGCTGCTGGACAATCTCTATCCCCACTGTCTTCTGCCCTTCGACCCGCAGGGAGTTCATCGAGTTGGCGAGGTAGATCTTCTCGCGGGTGCAGACCTGCCGGATGAGCTCCATGCAGCCGTCAAAATCAGTGTCAAGGGAAAGGGTCAGCGCCCCGTTGGCGATCGGCTGTATGAGCTGGGCGGTGGAGACCTTGCCGCGGGGCAGGAAGACGATCGCCTGAATGCCGGCGGCGGCGCAATAGGCGGCGAGCGCGGCCGAGGTATCGCCGGTCGAGGCGCATGCGACGCCGATGATCTTCGCGCCATCGGCGATCATCTGATTGACCATGGAGACGAGCACTGTCATCCCGAGGTCTTTGAATGAGCCGGTGTGCTCGTTGCCGCACAGCTTGATCCAGAGGCGCTCGATGCCGAGCTGGCTGCCGAGGCGGCCCGCCCTGAAGAGGTTGGTACCCCCCTCGTAGAGGGAGACGATATTCTCGTCGCGAACAACGGGGGCCACGAGCTCCTTCTTGCCCCAGACCCCGCTGCCGTAGGGCCACTGCGTGCGGCGATAGCGGTCATCCCATGTCCGCTTCCACTCCGCCGGGGGGGTCTTTTTCAACTCGACGAGATCGTGGCGCACCTCGAGGAGCTCGCCGCAGCGGCGGCACTCGTACACGATCTCCGTCAACGGATACCGCTCGCCGCACCCCCCGATGCACTCGAACCACGCGCGGTACGGCATCTTATTTTCCCTCGTCCCCGCCGTCTCCCGAAATATCAAGTCCTTCCCCGGCGGCAGCCGGCGGAGCCGCAGCGGCGGCCGGTGGTGCCGTGGGACTCTGCGGCGGTGGAGGGAGCGGCGTCGGCGTGCGCTCCATTTCGACGGCCTTCGACTTCAGCTCGCCATAGCGCTTCAGGAGCGAGTCGTACTGTTGCCGGAGCGCGGTGCGCTCCCGCTCGAGCGACTGATACTTCTGATCCAGCTTCTCCTTCTCCTCCCCCGACTGTTCCTGCTCGGCCTGGCACTCCTCCCACTTCATGTCCAGCTCCACCTTTTCGGAGGTAATATCCTTGATGAGCTCGTTGTACTCGGAGGTCGACTCCTTCAGGTCCTTGTTGCGCTGCTCAATCCGCGCCATCTCGACCTTGAGTTTCGCCAGGTCCGCCTCCATGGATGCCTTCTCGGCCGCGGTCTTCTCCATCTCCCGATCCGCCGCGGCCTGCTTCTGCTCGAGGAGCATCCGCTCTTTTTTGAGCGCCTCATATTGGGCCTTCGGCACCACGCACCCCGCGCAAACCAGCAGCGCGCAAGAAATCGCCCCCCTGACTAAATATCTCTGTATGGTCATAGATCCCTCACCTTGCTGTACGCCCTCCGTGGGCCAACATTTTACCACAGAGAGCAACGGCGGACGAGTCTAATGCGTCACTCCACGACAAGTTTTACAAAGCTGTTGCAGCCGGGGTAGACCGCGCAGCGGAGGGGGATCCACCCGCCATGGGGCACGCGCACCTCGACCTCAACCACCCCGCTGAAGCGCTCGTCGCCGAGCAGATTCATCTGCTCATCGTGGCGAAAGTGCCCGGTCCAGACGGCGATCCGGCTGGAGGTGTTGTCGTAGCGGTTATCGATGTGTATGTTATCAGAGACACCGCACTGACGCGCGTTCAGCATGCCCCAGCCTTTGCCGGGAACGGCGATTTCGAGCATGAACTGGCGGAGGCTGCCCCCGCAGCCCCTGATCTGATCCGTGAGGGCGTCCCGGTCCTCCCGGATGAAGTTCAATAGAAATGGATAGACCGGATTCCCGGCCTCCATGCACGCGACGCCGTAGCGGCGGCCGCCGAGCCCCCCAAACATTCGTTCGGGAAAGTGCCTGACGGGGAGCGGGACCACGGTGAGGTCGGGGAGGCGGTCGCGCTCGAGCAGGTCCACCGCGGGGCCGTGCGCGCCCTTCCTGACGCGTATCTCCTCATACGTATGATCGCTCAAATGCGCGCTCGATTGATCGACCAGCCCGTCTCCCCTGCTCCCGTCGGCGCCGACTAGAAAGAGGGAGTTGTCCGGGTTGATCGGGTAGCTCCGGTCGCGGTTGAGCCTGGCGAGCGTCTGGATAAAATCGAGCTGATGGAGCGTCCCGAGCCGGCTCTGCTCGATCTGAACGAGCTCTCTTCGGGCGAACAGCTTGAGCGGCGGGAACCACTTGAACAGGGTGACGCTCTCGTCGGCGCGCGGCGAGCCGAAGAACGAGCCGGCCAGGGAAGCGAAGTACGGCTTCACGGTGAGGAACGCCCGGTACTCGGCGTAATCCGCGAAGAAGTCGCGGATCTGCCTGCGGCGTTCCATCGAGCAGTGCTCGAACGAGCCCGCGCACTTCCCGATCTTTTCGTAGCGTTTCGGATAACTTGCGCTCGCCGGCCCCTCGAAGCGGGTGACGCCGGGATAGCGTCGGGAAGGATCGAGAAGATACTCGACCAGATCGTTGAGCCTCCGGTTCGCCTTCGCCTCAGCCCTCCGGTAGACGGCGCGGAAATCAGGATCGCGCGCGAAGTCGCGCTCGCGCTGCACCTTGATATTCCTGATGACCAGGTAATCCTCGAGATCGTTCAGGAAATAGATGAACTCGGGATCGTTCCTGAGCGCCTCCCACTCGTTGCCGAACTGCCGCGCCATTTCCTCATAGTTGTTCTTGAAATCGTGAAAGATCCGCGTCGCGAGCTGGGACATGATGACGCCCCCCTGGCTGTAACCGATAAAAACCAGGCGCTTCACCTCGGGAAGCCCGGCCGCTGTACGGCGCTCGTTTTCGAGCTCGAGCTCGTGGACCGCGGAGGGGCCGACGCGCGTCCATGCGATCGCGAGGTCGGGATCGAAAAGGGCCGCGCCCCGGTGAAGCGGATTCTCCGCCGTGTCATAGGTGAGGATCCTGCAGGGGATGCCCTCCCCGGCGAGCATCTCGACGAGGCGCCCGAAGTGCTGCTCCTGGGTCACCTCGAGGCCCGGTACCCTCAAACCAGGGATGGCGAGGACGAGGGGGGCGCCGGGGGCGAGGGAGCGCGGATAGATGCTATCCTGGTGGGAGACGGGCACCATCGACACCATCGCGCAGCCGGAGAGAGAAAGGGCGGATGCCGCGATCAGCCAGCGGAGGCGCGCCCGGGGAAACAGCTGTCTACTCATCCATGCTCTCAGTGTGATCAATGGAATAACTACAGCCCATGATACCATGCGTTGTGGCGCATGCTTCATTGTGTGCCCGCTCAGTCGAACAGCTTCCTGACCAGCGCCGCGACGCGCTTCCCCGTCAACCTGCACTGCGCCTCGACCCGGCGATCGGGGGCGTCTATCGAGACGCGGCCGTAATGATCTCCCTCCGCGTCACCCTGGACCACCATGCCGTGGATGAGCATCGCCTCCAGGATGGCGAGAACCGTCGTTTCATTGCCGCCGCCGATGTTTGCCGCCGAGCTGAATGCCGCCCCCACCCTGCCGTCCAGCTTGCCGTGAAAGGCGACGCTCTCGTCGAAAAGCTTCTTGATCTCCCATGACATTGTCCCGTAGTAGGTCGGGGAACCGATCACGATCCCCTGGTAATTCAGGAGTTCGGATGCCTCCGTCGCCTCCACGCGCTTGACCGTCGCCTCCGCTCCGCCGGACTTCACCCCCTCGGCGATGAGGCGGGCCATTTTCTCCGTGTTGCCGGAGCGGGAGTAGTAAATGATGAGGACTTTGTGCATAACGCCTCCTTTCGGGACCGCACATCGCACACTGCCTTACCGCCCCTCCGCCGCCTCCGTCTTCTGGGGGGCGTCCACCGAGCGGTACGCCCAGGCGGCGCGCTCGACCAGCGTCTTCCCCTCCGCGTCGAGCAGCTTCAGGGTGAGTACCTTCTCCGGGGCAGCCCCGTCGCGGGGGCAGGCGGCGATACAATACGGGGAGGTGATCAGATCCGCGCTCATCACGCCGGCGGGGGGCCTCGCCTCGGCAACCGTCACTTCAAGGACATTTCCCTCCTGCCGGATGCGCGTGATCTCGATTGTATAACCGGCGGAGGGACGCATCCCGATGAATACCGCGACGACAAACTCCGCCTTCCAGTCCACCCGGGGCAGGCCGGCCGTCTCGCCGTACGAGCCGCTCATATCCTCGGCCCAGATGCGGCGCAGCTCGCCTTCGTCGCGAGCCACGACAACCTCGGGAACCGCCTTCGTATTCTTGATCCCGTAGGCGGCATCCGTCCCGCTCCTGAGCAGATGCAGGGGGAGGTTGCCGCCGTTCGCCGCACCGATACCGATGAGCGCCGCCACCACGATCGCCCTGCGCATATATCACCTCCCTGCACTGCACACGCCGCGCTGAGGCAACTATTGTAGTCCCCCGCCGCCGGCGCGACAATGCAATTCTCTCCGGCCCTGTACTGGGTCAGTTACGGGGGGGCACACTAGCGCACACTTCAGTGTGCGCCCAGCGGTCAATACCCTTTACCGGTAATTGGACGGATGATCAGAAACAGTTACGCAATAAGCCGTGGGCTACGGAAGAAATCATGGCTGAGACCGCGAAATGCGATGTATAATATAGCCGCTGAATGGGCCCTGGAGGAACCGTGCACACCATCGCGCGCCGCGCCGCCGTCGTCGTGATCCTCTCTCTCACCGCACCCGTGAGCGGGGAGATCGTTCAGCTCAAAAACGGCCAGAAGCTCGAGGGCGATATACTGCTCGCCTACGACAGGGGGATCCTTTTCCGCGAGAAGGAG
>JAPLCY010000317.1 GCA_026391995.1 Candidatus Auribacterota bacterium | reverse complement strand
CCCGCTACAACCCTGACGGCACACGGGCGTGGGCGCAGCGCGCGGGGGGGATCGGATTGGGATGTTGGGAACGCCATCGCCTCACTCACTGACGGCTCGGCCCTCGTGACGGGAGGTTTTCGAGGCACCGCCACATTCGGCCCCGGCGAGGCGAACGAGGCCACGCTGATTTCGGCGGGTGATAGGGACATCTTCATTGCCCGCTACAACCCTGACGGCACACTGGCGTGGGCGAAGCGCGCGGGAGGAACGAATTGGGATGGTGGGAATGCCATCGCCGCACTCGCTGACAGCTCGGCTCTCGTGACGGGGTATTTCTAGGGCATCGCCATATTCGGCCCGGGCGAAACGGGTCAGACCACGCTGACTTCGGCGGGTGATAGTGACATCTTCATTGCCAAGTTCGAGCATCCCTTCGTCTTTGTGCCGTTCAACATCAGGCTCGGGAATGCCGTGCAGCCGCCGACGGGCATCCTCAGCATCTCCATAGATATCACGGTCAAGGACACCTCCTACGCGGGAGTCCCGTGCCGCCCCTACATCGCCATCAATGCCGGGGACAAGATGTACTACATCGTGAGCGGCAACAAGGTCGTGACCAAGATGACCCCGTACCTGAGCAACGGAAAGGCAAAATACTTCCAGGTGTACGATGACGTCAGCGATTACCGTGCGGCCACCATACCCTTATCGGGCGGCCTCGCGCCGGGGCGCTACTGGGTGTACGGGGCACTGCTGAACAAGAAGGGTGCGCCAATGGGGCCGATCGCAGAAAGGGTCCTCACCATCGAGTAGTATCATGCAACAGGGAGTTCAGTGTATAATCTTGGCGAACGGACGGACTTATTCCGGTTTTTGTTGCCGGTAAGCAGTGGGTCGAAGGTTTGAGCCCTCCCGCCCTTACCAGAACTACAGCAACAAAGGTCATTGGTCACTGGTTATTGGATTAAAGAAGATTCAAAATGGGAATAAAAGTCATTAGTTACTGGGGGAAAGGAAGCCCTTAAAACAGCAGAAACAGAGGGTAGTTTTCTGATGACAGCCGCGGAGTGGCACAAACTACGGTCGCATACATGAGCGGCGAGAAGATCACGTTTGATTTTGAGAAGTTAAAAGTATATCAGCAGGCGCTGGACTTTGCTGATTTCGTGTTTGGCGCGTGCAAGAGAATGGCGATCAATTACCAGAGCTCTATCGTTGATCAATTGCAGCGCTCAATTGTCTCGATCGCGAATAATATTGCGGAGGGTTCGGGGAAGCTATCATATCGGGAGAAGATAAAATATTTCTCCTATGCGCTTGATTCCGCCAAGGAGTGCATCCCGCCGCTGACCATCGCGTGGCGGCAGAAGCAGTTGACAGAGGAAGAGCGCGAAAAGGGCAGACGGTATTGCGCCTCGATCTGTAAAATGCTGGTCAAGTTGATCCAATATGTCGAGAGTAAAGAGCTGAGCAAAGTTACTGGAAAGACGCTGTGAGTTCTAGTTGTTTTTATCTAATGACTAACGACTAATAACTGT
>JAPLCY010000158.1 GCA_026391995.1 Candidatus Auribacterota bacterium | reverse complement strand
TCCCTTTTGCATTGTGCATGTTGCAGCTTATATTTTTCACCTTACACTTTGCATTTTGTGTATGGTGTTTCCCCGCGCATTCCCTGCCCTCTCCCCGTAAGATCTCCAGGGCGTGTGGTCTCGCGGGCCACACCGCGGAGACGCACTCCGCCGCGCCCTTCGGGCTTCCGGGGAGGGTGATTATCAGGGAAGCCCGACGCGTACCGGCAATCGCGCGGCTGAGAATCGCCGTGGGCGTCGTCTTTGCGCCCTCGCCACGCATCCGTTCCGGGATCCCCGGCACGTTCTTCTCGATGAGCGCCGCGACCGCCTCCGGTGTCACATCCCTTGGCCCCAGGCCCGTTCCTCCCGCCGTAAGGACAAGGTCAATCTCCCCGCCCGCAATCATCTCATGAACCGCGTCGCGGATCGCGTTGACCTCGTCCGGGACAATAACACTCCAAACGACTGCGGCGCGTCCCTTGGGGAGCACGCGGACGATGGCATCCACGCAGCCGTCCCTCCTGCCGCCGGCGGCGGCGGAGTCGCTCACAACCACAATTCCTACCTTACACGCCCTCATCACCGGTCTGGAGCGGGACGATCGGGTCCCCCCCCCGTATGCTGCCCCCCGCCAGCACCCTGCAGAAAATCCCCTCGCGCGGCATAATGCAATCCCCCACCGCGCGGTATATCGCGCAGGGGGCGGGGCATTTCTTGCCTATCTCCGTCACCTCGAGGAGAGCCCCTCCGCCGATCCGTAAACGCTCCCCGGGCGTGCGTATCCCGAGATCAATCCCTGTGGTGGTTATATTCTCGCCAAAGGATCCGCACCGCACGTCGGCGCCCTTCGCACGCATCAGGAGCGCGCTCTCCCATGCGAGCAGGCTCACCTGCTTCGGCCCGGGCCCCGCATGGCCGTCGCCCGCGAAACCCATCCCCGCAACCAGAATGCCCCCGCCACAGGGCGCCTTGGGACCTCCCTTTGAGGGGCTGAGATTGACCGACTTGACCTTTCCCTGACCGCTAGTCATGGGCTACCGGGTTTTTAAACTTCTTTACAAGGCGCACGCTGGTGATCCTCATGGTGCGGTCGACGGCCTTGCACATGTCGTAGATGGTGAGCGCGGCCACCGCCACCGCGGTGAGCGCCTCTATTTCAACGCCCGTCTTTCCGACGAAGCGCGCCGTCGATTGAATATCAATACGCGCCCTGCGCCCGCGCCTTTTCAAGGCAAATTCGACCCGGACATGAGAGACATTGAGTGGATGGCAGAGAGGGATCAAATCGCCGACGCGCTTGGCCGCCATGATTCCGGCCAGCCGGGCGGTGGTGAGGACATTGCCCTTCGTGATGCGCCCGCGGGAAATGAGTGAGATTGTGCGGGGACTGAGGGTCACCGCCCCGCGCGCAATCGCTTCCCTGATGGTGTCGGCCTTATGGCTCACATCGACCATTCGGACGTCACCCTTAAGATCAACATGGCTCAAGGTTCGTCCCATTGCGCGTCCCCCACGCCTGCGCCTTCCGGCAAGTCAGGGAATCGATGACCGGCGTTAAGACTTGGCCTTTTTCGCCCCCTCGTCCTTCTTGAGCTTCCTGACCCTCACCGGCACGGTAGTATCCATGAGTTCGCACACGGCCATGGGGGCGCCGTCTCCCCTTCGGAAAACCCCTTTCACCACCCTGGTATAGCCCCCCTTCCGCTGGGCGTAGCGCGGACCGAGCTCCTTGAAAAGCCTGGCGACGGCGCGGGCATCGTGAAGCCGGGACATTGCCGTCCGCCGGCTGTGAAGGTCTCCGCGTTTTGCGAGGGTGATCATTTTCTCCGCGAAGCGGCACACCGCCTTTGCGCGGCCCTCGGTGGTGGTGATCCGTTCGAGGGTGAACAGGCTGCAGGCGGCATTCGCCAGCATTGCGCGCAGGTGCGCCGGTGTACGATTCAGTTTGAGCGTGTAGTTTCTATGCCTCATGGTTCCATCCCTGGTGTCAGGCCGGCGCCACCTACTCCGGCAGCTCTTTTGTCGGGGGGAGCTGCATCCCCAGCGACAACCCCATCCCCGTGAGAATGGCCTTGATCTCGTTCAGCGACTTCTTGCCGAAGTTCTTGAACTTCAGCATCTCCACCTCGTCCTTCTGCACGAGGTCGCCGATTGTCTTGATGTTCGCGGCATTGATGCAGTTGGCCGCGCGCACGGAGAGCTCAATCTCGTTGATGCTCATGCCGAGTAGGCGCTCGATCTCCTGCTCCTTCTGCTTGTCGCTCTCCTCCTTCGCCTCCTCCTCGATCTGGAGCGGGTGCTTGTCGTAGTCGACGAACACCGAGAGGTGCTCCCGCAGGATGAGCGCGGCCTGCATCAGCGCGTCGACCGGCTTGATCCGGCCATCCGTCCACACCTCGAGGATAAGCTTGTCGTACTCGGAGATCTGTCCGACACGAGTGTCTTCGACATGGTAGGCGACCCTGGTCACCGGCGTGAAGAGCGAGTCAAGCGGGATGACCCCGATCGGCTGCCCCTCCCGCTTGTTGGACTCGGCCTGGCGATAGCCCCTGCCGACCTCGACCTCCATCTCAATCACGAGCGGGACCTTCTTGTTGAGCTGCGCCAGGTGATGCGCGGGGTTGACCACCTCGACGGTGCCGTCAGTGGTGATATCCGCCGCAGTGACCTCGCCCTTCTTGTCCACCTTGAGCTCTATCTTCTTCGGCTCCCTGCTGTGCGACACCAGGAGCACCCTTTTGAGGTTCAGAATCAGCTCGGTGACGTCCTCGACCATACCGTCCATCGTGTCGAATTCATGGAGCACGCCGTTGATCTTCACCGTCGTGATCGCCGCGCCCTCGAGAGAAGAGAGTAGCACCCGCCGTATCGCGTTCCCGAGCGTGTGTCCATATCCGCGCTCGAACGGCTCCGCGACGAACTTCGCATAGGTGCCGGTCGCAGCCGACTCATCCATGACCAAACGCTTGGGCAATTCAAACTTTCCCAGTCTAATCACCATGATTGTCACCTCTCTTTAGCTGATACATCCCGTCCCTGACGGGACAATGCCTTATTTTGAGTAGAGCTCGACCACGAGCTGCTCATTCACGGGGAGGGTGATATCGGCGCGCTCCGGCATGCGGAGCACCTCTCCATTGAACTCCCCCTTGTTCAGCGAGAGCCAGGCCGGCATCGCTCGCTTTTCTGTCTCCTCGAAATGTTTGGCCACCGCCTTCCGGTATCTCTCCATGGGCTTGACCTGGATGACCTCGCCCGCCTTGACCTGGTAGGAGGGTATGGTCACCGTACGCTGACGGATGGTGAAGAAACCGTGGTTCACCATCTGCCTGGCCTGGGCCCGGGAAGATGCAAAGCCGAGGCGGAAGACTACGTTGTCCAGTCTCGCCTCCAGGAGTTTCAGAAGGTTGTCGCCGGTGATCCCCCTGCGCTTCAGCGCCCGCTGAAACATGATCCGGAACTGCTTCTCCAGGACGCCATAGATGCGGCGCAGGCGCTGCTTTTCGCGAAGCTGCTCGGCGTAGGCGGACTGTTTCCTCCTCCTGCCCACGTGCATGCCAGGCGCCTGCCGGCCGCGATCGATGGCGCACTTCGCCATTTCGCACCGGCTCCCCTTCAGAAACAGCTTCATGCCCTCCTGGCGGCAGAGCCTGCACACCGGACCCGTGTATCTCGCCATATAGTATCGCTCCTCCCTGCTTGATAGCTCGATTGCTCGATATCTGTTATACTCGCCGTCTTTTGGGCGGCCGGCAGCCGTTGTGCGGGATCGGGGTGACGTCCCGTATCGTGGTGATCTGGAGCCCCGCCGCCTGAAGCGCGCGGACCGCCGATTCGCGCCCCGCTCCGGGTCCGTTGACATTGATCTCTATCTCGCGCATCCCCTGCGACATCGCGCGTTTGCCACAGTTTGTCGCCACAACCGTTGCCGCGAAGGCAGTGCTCTTCCGGGCGCCCTTGAAACCCGACGAACCCGCGCTTGCCCACACGAGCACATTCCCCCTCGTGTCAGTGATGCTCACAATCGTGTTGTTGAACGTCGCCAGAACATGCGCGATGCCCTTCGGCCCGCTCCGCATCACCTTCTTCTTAACGACCCGCGGCGCTTCCCTTGTGTCTTTCTCCTGTGGCATTGCCTCTCCTTTGCTGCTGCGCATCCACACTAATCTTTTTCACCCTGCTTCTTCATACTCGCCTTGCGCTTCACGCCGACGGTCTTCCGCGGCCCCTTGCGTGTGCGCGCGTTGGTCTTCGTCCGCTGCCCGCGGACCGGCAGCCCCCTGCGGTGCCGCATGCCACGATAGCAGCCGATGCCCATGAGCCGCTTGATATTTTGCGCGATTTCGCGCCGCAGGTCGCCCTCGATACGGCAGCTACTCTGAATCACCGAGGTGATCTTGGCAACCTCCTCCTCGCTCAGGTCCTTCGCCCGCTTGTCGGGACTTACATTGGCCTGGGCCAGCACCTTGGCGGCGAGCGCCGGTCCGATTCCGTAGATGTACCTGAGCGCTATCTCGATGCGCTTCTCCTTCGGAACGTCCACCCCCACTATTCGCGGCATGCCTTCACTCCTTCACTTTACGCTTTGTATGCGTGCATGAATATGC
>JAPLCY010000036.1 GCA_026391995.1 Candidatus Auribacterota bacterium | reverse complement strand
GCTGCGATCGCCAACTACATAGCGCTGCTGGGCTGGCGGCCTGAGGGAGGGGAGGAGCTGTTCACGATCGAGCGGATGTCGCGGGGGTTCAGGCTGGAGGCGCTTTCCCGCGTGCCGGCGACCTATGATCCCAGGAAACTCGCCTGGGTGGCGCGGCAGCACATGAGGAAGATTGCGCCGGAGGATCTGGCCGGGATGGTGCGCCCCTATCTCCGGGACGCGGCGATCGACCCTGAAATTGCAAGGGCCCGCATCGGCGAACTCATGACGGTGGTGCGCGAAGAGGTTCAATCGCTCTCCGAGGCAGCCGAGCATTGCCGCCCGTTTCTGCTCCGCGAGGTGATCTATGACGGAGACGCGCTCCAGGTGTTGCGGTCGTCCTCGGCACGCTCGGTTCTCTCGGAGTCGTCCGCCTGCGTCGAAATGCTGGACGGCGGAGAGGAGGGCGCGCGGCGTTTTATTTCAGAGCTCCAGCGCCGGACGGGCCTGAGGGGGAAAGAACTCTACATGCCGCTCCGCGCCGCGCTCACCGGGAAGATGAGCGGCCCGGAGGTTGCGGCGCTGTTGCGATTCCTGGACCGGGAACGCGTCCGCGCCCGCCTGCGTGCGGCGCTGGACAGGGGAGCAGCGAGCGTATCGCACACGTAGCGCATATTATAAGGGATTCGGGAGAGTCCGATGATCAAGGTATATAACACGCTCGCCAGGCGGCTCGAGGAGTTTACCCCCCTCGCCCCGCCGACGGTGGGAATGTACGTCTGCGGGCCGACCGTCTACGATGATTGTCACCTCGGCCACGCGCGGGCGATGGTCGCCTTCGATGTGATAATCCGCTGGCTGGAGTACCGGGGCTATACGGTCCGCTACGTGCGCAACATCACGGACATCGACGACAAGATCATCGCGCGCGCCGCCGAACGGGGAGTATCCTGCGCAGAGCTTGCGGAAAGGTATATCGCCGAGTTTCATCGGGACATGGCGAAGCTCTCGCTCAGGGAGCCCACGGTTGAACCGCGCGCCACCGCGCACATCGGGGCCATGTGCGCCCTCGTGACGAGACTCTGGGAAAAGGGTCTGGCGTACGAATCAGGCGGCGATGTCTATTATGATGTCGGTGCCTATAGGGGCTACGGCGCCCTTTCGGGCAGGGACATTTCGGAGCTCATGGCCGGCGCGCGCGTCGAGGTGAACGTGCGCAAGCGGAATCCGCTCGACTTCGTTCTCTGGAAGGCGGCGAAGCCCGGCGAGCCGCAATGGCCGAGCCCGTGGGGGCCGGGCCGCCCGGGCTGGCACATTGAATGCTCCGCCATGTCGGCCGCGTACCTCGGCGCCGCATTTGATATTCATGGCGGGGGCCAGGACCTGATCTTTCCACACCACGAGAATGAGATCGCCCAGTCGGCGGGGTCCACGGGATCGATCCCCGCGCGCTACTGGCTTCACAACGCGCATGTCACCGTGGACAGGACAAAGATGTCGAAGTCTCTCGGAAACTTCTTCACGCTCAAGGAGATCTACCGGCGGTATGACCCCGCGGTGGTGCGTTTCCTCCTGCTCGGCAAACATTACCGCACCCCCATCGATTATTCAGACACGGCGCTCGCCGAGGCCGGAGCGGCATTGAGGCGCATCGGTGGTGCGGTCAGCCGCGCGGGCGCGGCGCTCGGCGTGCAGATGGGGGATGAGGCGCACTGCCCGGCGGCGTTCGAGACGGCGATGGATGAGGATTTCAACAGCACCGAGGCGATGGGGATACTATTCAGCCTTGCGAGCGGCATCAATGTCGACTGTGACGGGAAAAAGGCGGGATGGAAGGATCGGGTGGCGCGGAATGCCTCCGCCCTTATCCACTGCTGCCGGGTGCTCGGGATCGGGTATCCGAAGGGAGAAGCGGTGCGCGTGACCGATGCGGCGGAGGAGCTTGACCGGGGGGAGGTCGAACGACTGATCGAGGCCTCGTCGATCGGGGCCGGGCAGGTCGAACGTCTGCTCCGGGCGAGGAACGCCCTGAGGAAGGCCAGGGAGTTCGCCCTCGCCGACCGGATTCGGGAAAGGCTCCAGCAGCTCGGCTACGATCTGCGCGACGAGCGGCAGGCGGGGAGCGTCGTCAGGAAAAAGGGCGATTGATCAACTGCGTGCGGAGCGGTGAGAGAACGTTAAACCATCAAAGGTTGGTGAATATTTATGGAGGTGTACTTATGAAAGGCAGATTTATCACGATCGAGGGCCCCGAGGGGTGCGGCAAGTCCACCCAGTCGGAAATCCTGGTGAACTATCTCAAGGGGCTGGGGCGCGAGGTGATCCTGACCCGCGAGCCGGGAGGGACAAGGGTTGGGGAGGAGATCAGGGCGCTCGTGCTGAGCGCGAAATACGAGGAGATGGAACCGCTCACCGAGCTCCTCCTGATGGCCGCCAGCCGCGCGCAGCACGTGCTCGAGAAGATACGGCCAGCGGTGGAGGCGGGCACGGTGGTCGTCTGTTCGCGCTTTACCGACGCGACGATCGCCTACCAGGGCTACGCCCGCGGCTTTGACCGCGCGTTGCTGAAGACCATGAACGATATTGCCACGGGGGGGGTGAAGCCCGATCTCACCCTCGTCATCGACATCGACGTGACCACGGGGCTGCGGCGTGCCTTTGGCGTCGAGAAGGCGGAGGCGAAGAGCGGGGAGGGGGATCGCCTCGAGAAAGAGGACATTGGTTTCCATGAGCGGGTGCGGAAGGGGTATCTGGATCTCGCCCAGGCGGAGCCGGGGCGGGTGAAGGTGATCGACGGGAGCGGGACGATAGAACAGGTGAGCGCGGCTATCCAGAGGACGGTCGCTGCGGTGCTCAAATAGCGAGGGGATGCACGTCATGGCGTTTCGCGACATCAAGGGGCAGGGGTCGGCGGTCGGGCTTCTGGAGAAGAGCATCGCTTCCGGCAGGCTCGCCCACAGCTACCTCTTCCACGGCCCCGAAGGGGTCGGAAAGGAGCTCGCCGCCAGGAACTTCGCAAAAGTGCTGAACTGCGTCGCCCCCATCTGCGGGGATGCCTGCGAGCGCTGCGAGAATTGCCTCCGCGCCGAAAAGGGCACGCACCCCGACCTCCTCTGGCTGCGTCCCGAGGGCAAGGTGCGCGTGATCAAGATCGACACGATCAGGGAGTTCCAGCACTCGATCGCGATGCGGCCGTATATGGGCAGGTGGAAGGTGGGGATCTTTGTCGATGCGCACACCCTCCAGCACCGCGAGGAGGCGGCGCACGCGCTACTCAAAACGCTCGAGGAGCCGCCCGCGCACACGATCCTTATTCTGGTGACGGCCCGCCCCGAATTGCTCCTGCCGACGATCATATCGCGCTGCCAGTCAGTGCGGTTCAGCGCGATGCCGGTCAAAGATCTGGCGCCGCTGCTGGAAAAAAGGCACGCCCTGTCCGAACGGGAGGCGGCTGATTGCTTGCCGAGAGGGGATTGCGCCCCGCCGCCGGAGAGCCGGAGGATGAGGAGATCGAGGAGCGCCGCAAGGCATTCGTGGAGGGAGAGATCAGGCGCAGGCAGGAGGAGCTGCTCGCCGATTTGCTCAACTGGTACAGGGATTGCCTGGTCTGGAAGCGAACGGGCTCTGCGGATCTGCTCCTGAGCGCGGCGCGATCCGAGGAGATTGCAGGCGCCGCCGCCCGGATCGGGGAGGTGGAGATCGAGGCGTGCATACGAAGGCTGGAAGAAGCGTCGGGCGCGCTCCGCATGAACGCGGATTTTCTGACGGTTATTGAGAGTGTGCTGGTGCAGACAAGCACTAAGGAATAAGCACTAAGTACCAAGCACTAAGCATCAAGTACTAAGCGGCGAGCAGCGAACAGTCAGCATAGTAAACAAAGGTACCTATGCTTCACTATGTACCGCGTATCACTTAGTACTTACCACTTATCATTTGTCGCTTACCACTGGAGTACCGGAGGTTGCCATGTTCAGGATTATCGAGGTGAGGATGCGCGAGGCTGGCCGGGTTCACTTCTATAACTGCGGCGGCGAGAGCTATCCCGTGGGGGAGTGCGTGATCGTCGAGGCCGACCGCGGCGAGGATTACGGGCTGGTGATGGCGGAGCCCGAGACGATTCCTGACGGCCAGGTGGAGCAGCCGTTAAAGAAGGTGATCAGGGGACTCACCCCGGATGACAAGGCGCGGATCACGGAAAACAGGAGAGACGCGGCCGCCGCAATGGAGGTCTGCGGGGCAAAGATCGTCGAGCGGAAGCTGCCGATGAAGCTTATCCAGGTGGAGTACTCCTTCGACCGTTCAAAGATCATTTTCTATTTCACCGCGGAGGGGCGCGTTGACTTTCGCGAGCTGGTCAGGGATCTCGCGGTCCGATTCAAGGCCCGCATCGAGCTCAGGCAGATCGGCGTGAGGGACGAGGCCCGCATGCTCGGCGGCATCGGTTGTTGTGGCCGGCAGCTTTGCTGCGCCACCTTCCTCAAGGAATTTAACGCCGTCAATATCCGCATGGCCAAGGAGCAGCGCCTCCCCCTGAACCCCACGAAGATATCGGGGCTTTGCGGGAGGCTCCTCTGCTGCCTTCGCTACGAGTACGAAGTCTACCGCGAGATTCAGCGCACCATGCCGAAAGAGGGAACGACGGTCCTCACCGCGCGCGGCGAGGGGAGAGTGAAGGATATCAACATTTTAAAGAAAAGGGTCTCGGTAGAGCTCGAGAACGGGAACGTCATCCAGGTCGACGCGAAGGATCTCCGCCGGCCCCAGGAGAAAAAGCCCAACACGTGAAGACATTTTACCTCACCACCGCCATCGACTACGTCAACGCCCTCCCGCATCTCGGCACCGCGTACGAGAAGATCGGGGCCGACGCCGTGGCCCGCTTCTCCCGCCTGAACGGCGTGGACACATTTTTCCTGATGGGGGTCGACGAGCACAGCGCCAATGTCGAGCGCCAGGCCCGGGAGCGGGGATTGGAACCGCTCGCCTATTGCGACGGGATGAGCGGCAAGTTCAGGGAGGTCTGGCGGGCATTGAATATCTCATGCGACCGCTTCATCCGCACGAGCGAGCCGGCGCATGTGCAGACGGTACAGGAGCTTTTCCGGAGGATCGAGGCGAAGGGCGATATCTACCGGGGCTCCTACCGCGGCTGGTACTGCGTCTCCTGCGAGGCGTTTCTCAAGGAGAGCGACCTCCATGACGGACTCTGCCCCTCGCACAGCAAGAAACCGGAATGGATCGAGGAGGAGAACTTCTTCTTCGCCCTCTCCCGCTATGCCGAACCGCTGCGCCGGCAGATAGAGGAGCACCCTGAGTTTGTCCTGCCGGAGATCAGGCGGAATGAGATCATGAAGTTCCTCGACGAGGGGCTCGATGATATCAGCGTCTCCAGGGCAGGCGTCACGTGGGGGATACGGTGTCCCTCCGACCAATCCCAGTCGGTGTATGTCTGGTTCGATGCCCTCATCAACTATATCGCGGGCGCCGGCTTTATCGATGATCCCGAGGGGTACGGACACCGCTGGCCCGCCGACCTGCACATCGTCGG
>JAPLCY010000171.1 GCA_026391995.1 Candidatus Auribacterota bacterium | reverse complement strand
ACGTGTAACCGCTCCTCTCCGGGTGCCGAGCCCGTTACTCTTGCTTCTGGCAATGCTCTTCGATGTACTTGATCGCCTCGCCGACGGTCTTCAGGTTCTCAGCGTCCTCGTCGGGGATCTCGGCGTCAAACTCCTCCTCAAGGGCCATGACCAGCTCGACCGTGTCAAGGGAATCGGCGCCGAGGTCGTCGATAAATGACGCGTCCGGGGTCACCTCGTCCGGATTGACACCAAGTTGCTCAACGATAATGTCTTTTACCCTCTGGGCAATATCCGACATATTGAATCCTCCTCTGTCCGTTGCGCGTAATCGCGTCTGCCAAATGTTACATCACCATACCACCGTCAACAACAATGACCTGGCCGGTGATGTATTTTGCCAGGTCACTGGCCAGAAAGAGCGCGACGTGCGCGACATCCGCCGGCTCGCCAAAGCGCCCGAGAGGGATACTCTCGAGCATCTTCTTCTTGATCTCCTCGGGTAGCCCCTCGGTCATCCGCGTGCGGATGAAACCCGGGGCGATGGCATTCGCGGTGATGCCTCGCGAGGCGAGCTCTCTCGCGACCGACTTCGTCAGGCCGATGATCCCCGCCTTCGAGGCCGCGTAGTTAGCCTGGCCCGCGTTACCAATGAGCCCGATGATGGAGGCGATGTTGATGATTGCGCCGGCGCGCCGCTTGAGCATAGGCTTCGCGACGGCCTTGATCATGTTAAAGGTGCCGGTGAGATTCACTGAAATGACGGCGTCCCAGTCAGCCTCCTGCATCCGCAGAAAAAAATTATCCCGCGTGATGCCCGCATTGTTCACGAGTATATCAATCTGCTTAAAAGAGTCAATAATTTTGTTCACGCCCGCGAGCGTCTGGGCGCTGTCGCGCACATCAACCGCCATCGCGGCGGCCGTGCGCCCGAGCGCCCGCGCCTCCGAAGCGACCTTCTCGAGCATGGCGAGATCGCAATCGAAGAGCGCCAGGTTCGCACCCTCGCGCGCGAATACCAGGGCGATTTCGCGCCCAATCCCCTGCGCCGCCCCCGTCACCAGGGCAACCTTATTGCCGAGCATCACGCTCCACCCCCTGCCTTGCCCGCAAGGGCCTCGACGGTCTTTGCGAGGCTCGCGGGATCCTGCACATTCACCGCTTTCGCCGTCTTGTCGATGCGGCGAAGGAGGCCCGACAGAATCCTCCCATGCCCCACCTCGAGGAATGTCGTCACGCCCCGGCTGATGAGCCCCTGCACGCTCTTCTCCCAGAGCACGGGCGAGCAGAGCTGACGCACCAGCGTCTCGCGGATCTCCGCGGGTGTAGAGGCTGCCTGCGCCGTAACATTGGCAATCACCGGGTAGCGCGGCGATACAATCGCGGCTGCCTCGATCGCGGAACGGAGCTTCTCTTCGGCGGGCCTCATAAGGGCTGAATGAAAAGCCCCGCTCACCTGGAGACGCACGACCTTCGCCGCCCCTCTCCGCTCCGCCTCCGCCATCGCCCTCTCCACAGCAGGGGAACTGCCCGATATCGCGATCTGCCCCGGAGAGTTGAGATTGGCTATGTCCAGCACCTCCTGCCCACGGGTCGCGTCACAGACCTCTTGAACCATGGCAATCTCGAGACCCACGATCGATGCCATGGTGCTCGGCGTGCGCTCGCACGCCTCCTGCATCGCTTCAGCCCGCTGCCTGACCAGCCGCACCCCATCGGCGAAAGAAAATGACCCTGCGGCGACGTGGGCGGTGAATTCGCCGAGGCTGAGCCCCGCGGCCGCAACCGGCGCGAGCCCGGGCGCCGCATCCTCGATGACGCGCAGCAACGCGACACTGGTAATAAAAATGGCGAGCTGGCTGTGTTTAGTCTGCGTCAGATCGTTGTCAGGCCCCTCAAAACAGAGCCGGGCTATATCGTAGCCGAGGAGATCATTTGCCTCATCATAGATCGAACGAGCCTTATCGAACTGTCCCGCCATCTCCTTGCCCATCCCCACGGCCTGTGAGCCCTGGCCAGGGAAAAGAAGCGCAATTTTTTTCAGATCAGGTCCGTTATCTTTATTTTGCATTTTACATTTTAACGATCATCGCTCCCCACGTGAAACCGCCGCCGAACGCGACGAGGAGCACATAATCGCCGGCGCGTACCCTCCCCCCTCTCATTGCCTCGTCCAGCGCAACCGGGATCGAGGCGGCTGAGAGGTTGCCGCAGTGATCAACGGTCACACACATTTTTTCAAAGGGGATGGCAAGCTTCCTGGCCACCGCTTTGATGATGCGCATATTCGCCTGATGCGGTATAACACAGCTGATCTGCTCCGCGCGCATCCCCGCCTTCTCGAGAACCGCTTCCGCGGCGCCGGCCATCGCGGTGACCGCCTGCTTGAACACCTCCTTGCCTTCCATTTTAATATAATGCAGGCGCTGGTCAACCGTCTCATGCGATGCCGGACAGAGCGAACCGCCTCCTCTCATATAGAGCAGCTTACCCCATCTGCCATCGGCCCCCAGACAGGAGGCGATAATCTCTCCGCCGGAGGACGTATGGCCGAGAAGCGCGGCGCCGGCGCCGTCCCCGAAGAGGACGCAGGTATTCCGGTCCTGCCAGTCGGTGATGGCGCTTAATTTCTCCGCTCCCACCACGAGGGCGTTGCGGTAGCGCCCGCACCGGACCAGCTGCCATGCGACGTCCATCCCGTAAATCCACCCGCTGCACGCCGCGTTCAGGTCAAAGCAGGCAGCGTTGAACGCCCCCAGCTTCTCCTGAAGGACGCAGGCGGTGGAGGGGAACGGCATGTCACCGGTCACGGTGGCAACGATGAGGAGTTCGAGCGCGGAGGGGGAGAAAGATGCCTTGCCGAGCGCGGCGCGCGACGCCTCGAGGGCCAGCGCCGAGACAGGCTGGTCTTTCGCGGCAATGTGCCGCGTATTGATGCCGGTGCGTTCGACGATCCACTCGTCGCTGGTGTCCACCATTCGCTCGAGATCAGCGTTGGTAAGCACCCGCTCGGGGAGATAAGAACCGATGCCTATGATGCCGACTGCTTTTTCGCTCATGGCGCAATTGCCGTATAGTGGTTGTGCGGGGAGACGTCAGCCGGATTCGCCGCCTGTTTTGGCGCGCTGCGTGATAAAGTCGTTTACCCGATATTGCACAAAGCTCTCTGCGACACGGATGGCGTTCCTGATCGCCTTTGCGTTTGAGCTCCCGTGGCAGATAATGCAGTTTCCGTTCACCCCGAGGAGCGGGGCGCCCCCGTACTCGGTGTAGTCGCCGCGACGGGCGATGCGCTTGAATGACCCCTTGAGAAACATCCCGCCGATCTTATGCCAGATGTTTCGCTGGACCTCTTCCTTGATCATCTTCATCATGGCCCACGCCAGTCCCTCGGTGCACTTGAGGACGACGTTGCCGACAAAGCCGTCGGTGACGATCACGTCAACCTTGTAACCATAAATGTCGCGCCCCTCGACGTTCCCGATGAAATTGAGCCCCGCATTTTCGAGAAGGGAAAAGGTCTGTTTTACCAGCGAGCCCCCCTTGCCCCGCTCCGTCCCGATGCTCAGGAGGCCGACCTTTGGGTTCTGCTTGTTCTGGATGAGTCGGGCGAAGGCGTCGCCCATGATCCCGAAACCGAGGAGGTGCTCCGGCTTGCAGTCGATATTCGCGCCCGCGTCAAGGAGCACCGAGACGCCCCACGGGGTGGGCAGATAGGTCGCAATCGCGGGCCGCGCGATCCCCGGGAGGAACCGCCACTTCAGCTTTGTCGCCGTGACCACGGCCCCGGTGTTGCCGGCGGAAACCATCGCCACCGCCTCGCCCCGCTTCACCAGGTTCGCCGCCTCCGCGATCGAGGCGCGCTTTTTCTTGCGCAGGCCGTACAGCGGTTCCTCGTCCATTTCGATCACCTCGGGGGCGTGGACGTAGGTGAGGTTGCGCTCGAGCCCTGGCTTGCCGCAGCGACGGACCTCCTCGCGGAGTTCCGCCTCGCGGCCGACAAGGATGATCTGCCGGTCGGGCTTGACCTCGATCGCCTCGAGTGCGCCCTGAACTATCTCGCGGGGGGCGTGATCGCCTCCCATCGCATCAATGGCTATTTTCACAGGCTACTCTTCCTTGACCGATATCACCCGCTTCCCCTTGTAGTATCCGCAATGGGGACAGGCGCGGTGAATCGGCTTCGGCTGGTGACACTGCGGACACAGCCCCGGAACGACGCACTCCAGGCTTTGGTGCGCCCTGCGCTTCCGGGTCCGGCTCTTCGATTGCTTTCGCTTCGGCGTTGTCATTTCGTGGTCTCCGGCGGGAGCTTCAACCCTTCGAGTGCGCTCCATCGCGCGTCATCGCGGCGATCCTCGCAGGAGCATGGCTCCGTGTTTCGATCCTTGCCGCACTTCGGACATATCCCTTTGCAACCGTTCCGACAGAGCGTCTTAAACGGCAAGACGAGTATAATATCCTCTCGCACGCTCTCCGTCAAGTCGATTGTGGCATCTTCGGCAACGCGCGCGTTGTAGCGATACTCGGAAACGGTGACCTCCGTGCGGAAACGGACAAGGCAGAGGGAACAGATGCATTCCAAATGTATGCGCAACAGGCCGCGCACCACGAGCTCATGCCCCACAAGCTCCAGGGAAAGATCGTACTCAAGATCTCCGGGAACGGCGATCCCGTCCTGGGCAAGGTCGAGCTCCACGCCGGGGAGCGTCCCCTGTAATTCCAACCCGCCGGCCGGAATATCCCTGACGTTGAATGAGAGCGGCATCCCCTACCCCTGCGCCTTCAGCATCCGGGCCACGATATCGGGAACGAACGCGCTCACGTCGCCTCCGAGCGCGGAGATCTCCTTGATTATCCGCGAGCTCAGATAGGAGTACTGCTCGCTGGGCATGAGGAATACGGTCTCGATATCACCGGCGATCTTGCGATTGGTGAGCGCCATCTGGAACTCGTACTCAAAATCGGAAAGGGCCCTCAAGCCCCGCACGATGACATTCGCGCCGCGCCGCCGCGCGTAATCGACAAGGAGCCCCTCGAAGCCGTCGACCTCCACGCCGGGGATCTCCCGGGTCACCGCGCGGAGTATCTTGAGCCGCTCCTCGACGGTGAAGATCGGGGTTTTTTCAAGATTGTGGGCCACCGCGACCACAAGCCGGCCGAAGATGCGCAGCGCGCGCTCGATCACGTCTATGTGCCCGTAAGTAACCGGGTCGAAACTCCCGGGATATATGGCGAGCATTGTACGAGTACCTCCCCAAAAAAGTCAGGCCGCACCGTTACCGGATACTATCATCCTGTTCCGAATGCCGGCCGCCGACTTCAGTCGCCTCCCGGCTCCTTACCGTATACACCGACACCATCGTGTCACCGTAACACTTCAGCCGTATGCGCCCGAGAGAGGCATAACCGTCCGGGAGATCATCGGCCTTGCCGTGTTCAACCACCACCAGTGCGCGTGGCGTCAAAATAGCACAGCGGTCCAGGGCGCGCAATATCTTTTTGGCCTCGCTCAGGTCTCCGGGTGCTTTGGCATACGGCGGATCAGCGAGGACGAGGGTGAAACGCTCGCCCGCGCCCTCCAGATGCTGGAGCGCGCTGACGACGTCCATGCGGAGGAGCGTGCATCGCTCCGCCACGCCGCACCGCTCCATATTATCCTTGATGCAGGCGCAGGCCGCGGAATCCCTCTCGACGAAACAGCATGACGCGGCGCCTCGGGAGAGCGCCTCGATACCGAGGTTCCCGCTCCCCGCATAGAGGTCGAGGACCATCGCGTCCTCGATATACGGCGCGAGCACCTGGAAGAGCGATTCCTTTACCCGGTCGGCCGTTGGCCTGACGTTGCTGCCGCACGGCGCCTTCAATTTTCTCCCCTTCAACTCCCCCGCAATCACCCTGAGCATTGGATCTTCCCCGTCGCGCATCGACGCCGCCTTGTGCTTTGCATTTTACACTTTGCATTTTTCATTTTGCATTTTATCACGACTCCCAGAAAACCACGGGCTTGCCCCTGCCTGCCGGCAGGCAGGGATGAATGAGGGATCTGGGTTTCCCGAAGCTACGCTCGGGACGCAAGCGGGGATGGAATCCCGCAATCAGTTATGGAACCACGCGCTTGCGCGTGGGGCTCCATATTCACCCCGTTACTCCCAGGCTGAACCTCCCCTGATACCTCCGCACAAGGATCCGGCGCAGCTCCGCGTGCTGTTCCATGACCAGCATGGGATCCCCGGCGACAATCCGCTCGGCGACCGCGCGCGCCTGCCGCAGAAGCTTTTCATCCCGGAGGAGATCGGCGAGCTTCAAATCCGGACCGCCGTGCTGGCGGCCGCTGAAGAACTCGCCGGGGCCGCGAAGCGAGAGGTCCAGCTCCGCGATGGCGAATCCGTCGGTGGTCCGCGCGAGCGCAGCGAGCCGCTTCTGCGCCTCTTCGCTCGCGGGCCGCCCGCTGTAAAAAAAATAGGAGCGCCTCCCGCCGCGCCCGATCCTCCCGCGCATCTGGTGAAGCTGTGAAAGTCCGAACCGCTCGGCGTGCTCGACCAGCATGATGCACGCCCTCGGGATATCGAGCCCCACCTCGATCACCGAGGTCGCGACGAGCACCTGTATGCGCCCCTCGCGGAACTCGCGCATGACCGCCTCGCGCTCACCCCGCTCCATCCTGCCGTGGATGAGGCCGACGCCGAGGGAGGGGAAATGATCCCGCTTGAGCCGCGCGGCCATCTCCGTCGCGGCCCCCAGCGGGAGCGTCTCATTCTCATTGATGAGTGGATAGACGATGTACGCCTGGCTCCCCTTCGCGACCTCGTCCCTGATAAACCGGTATGCTTCCTCGATCTCCCCGGGCGGCACCTCATGCGAGGTCACCTCGCCTCGCCCCGGCGGGAGCTCGTCCAGCAGTGAGATGTCGAGATCGCCGTAGAGGGTGAGCGCGAGGGTCCGGGGGATCGGTGTCGCGGTCATGACGAGCACGTCTGGATTGACCCCCTTCGCCTTCAGGCGGGCCCGTTGGGCGACGCCGAACTTGTGCTGCTCGTCCACCACGATGGCGCCCAGGCGGCCGAACTCGACCTGACCCTGGATCACCGCGTGCGTCCCGACGACGATCGCCGGTGTATCCTTTTTAAGCGCCTCGCGCACCGAGGCCTTTTCGCCGTCTTCCATGTCACCGATCAGCAGGTGGCGGGGCACCCCGAGCGGGGCCAGGAGCGCCTGGATGGTGCGCCAGTGCTGCTCCGCGAGTATCTCGGTGGGCGCCATCAGCACTCCCTGGTACCCGGCGTCGAGCGCGATCAGGAGCGCCGCCACGGCGACGACCGTCTTGCCGGAACCGACGTCCCCCTGGAGGAGCCGGTTCATGGGAGACTCCTTCTCCATGTCCGCCCGTATCTCTGCGATGGCTCGCGTCTGGGCGCCGGTGAGCGTGAACGGGAGCGACCCGAGAAAGGCCTCCAGGAGCTTCCCGGAACTGCGCTTCGATGAGCCGGACTTCCGGGCAAGCTGGCGCTTCTTCAACAGGATGGCCAGCTGTACGGGAAGGAGCTCGTCGAAGACGAGGCGCCGGCGCGCCGCTTCGAGCGCGGCGGGCGTTTCGGGAAAGTGTATGTTCCACAGGGCCTCGGGGAGGGCGCATAACCGGAGCTCCCCCCGGAGCTCCGCCGGCAGCGGGTCCGCACCCTTGCCGCTGTATGCGTGCAGGCAGTTATGGATGATCTGCCTCACGGTTCTCTGCGTGAGCTGTTCGCTCAGGGGATACACCGGCACGATCCTCCCTGTGTTGAGGGTGTCGCCGCCCGCGCCGAGAACCTCATATTCGGGCGAGACGATCTGGAGCTGGCGGTGGCGCTGCACTTTGCCGGTCAGGATGAGTTCCTGCCCCGGTTTGAAACGCGACTCGAGATAGGGCTGGTTGAACCAGGTGCCGTAGACGACACCCGTGCCGTCGCTCAGGGCGACCTGGAAGATTGTCATGGAGGGCCCGACCCGCTTGTTGCCGATGGCCATGACCTTGCATCTGACCGTGGCCTCCTGCCCGTCTTCAAGCTGGGAAACCCTGCTGATCTGGCGGCGGTCCTCGTAGCGCCGGGGATAGTATGAGAGGAGATCGGCGACCGTGCCGACCTCGATCGCGCGGAAGAGCTCCGCGCGCCGCGGCCCCACCCCTTTTACGAACTGCACGTTGACCCGGTCAAGTTCTTGCATACCGTCACCCCAACAACAGCCGATCATTAAAAGCAGAAAGGCCACAATATGATAAATGGATTGAGACCTACGGCACGTATGCTGCACACAAGAGTGTGTACTTTCTCAACACCTGTAGCGCAGCTAAAACGCACACTAAAGTGTGCGCTACGAGTGTGCGCTACAGCGATAGAGGAAAAGTACACACTCTTATCTCTATCATCGCGGCGCGTATATGAAAAGAAAAGTATGTGTGAAAAGAAAAGTATTGCACAAATCGCCGCTTCGGTCTATCATCCGTGCACTCTATAGATCCTGAAGGAGCATTCCTATGGCCAGAATATGCGCAGTGTGTGGAAAACACCCCGCCGCGGGCAGACGGATAAAGCGGCGCGGATTGGCGAAGAAAAAGGGCGGCGTGGGCCGCAGGATCACCGGCGTGGCCAAGCGCCGGTTCATGCCCAACCTCCAGCACGTGCGCGCCCTCATCAAAGGCAAGTCGAAGCGGATCCTCGTCTGCGTCGCCTGCCTGAAGGCCGGCAAGATCACCAAGGCCGCCTGAGCGTACCTTTCATCCCGCCCGTTCCCCGGGGTTGGGGGGACACCGCCTCGCAATGAGCGCGGTTTCCAACGGGCACCATCATTAAGGAGGTCACAATGCTTCAAAGCGGTCAATTACTCTGTCGTGCGGCGTTCGCCGCGTTGGTCATGCTGGTTCTCATCGCCCCCCGCGCGCAGAGCGAACCCCAGCTTATCTATTCAGAAGACTGGGGCGACGGCCCGAATGGATGGAGCACCTCGCAATCAATGAATCCCGGGGGACGCCAGCCGCAATGGATCAGCGTCAATCATCCGCTCGCCGATCACGTGCTCTGGTTTTACGGACAGGGCGGCTGGGGCTTGCGCGGTCGCCCGATCGCGCGCGTCCCGCTGAAGATTACCATGACCGCCGCGATCTTCGGCGCCAACAGAAACGCCCTCTCGATGAACGTGCGCAACACGGGCGGTGGGCAGATCTACAAGTACGGCTTCTGCGCGGGCGTGATCGGCGCGAACAAGCAGCCGCCCACCTTTACCTATCGCTCCACAGACCTTGGCTACCGGACGGGAGTGCCGTACGAGCTCTACTCCATCTGGCTGCCCGATACCGGGGTGTATGCACTCGGATTAAAAAACCTCGTGACCGGGGAGGATCGCCTCAGCCGCTACCTCTGGCGGGTCAGGTCGAACGACACGCCAGCCTATTTTGATATCGATCAGGAGGGGGGACGGGGGCCCGCGGCGCTCGTAAAGCTGGACGTCCACGCACTCTCGAACGATGATCTTCACCGGGATCTGCCGGACATGATTGATTGAGATTAAGGACACGGCCTGCGGCATATGGAGCCCCACGCGCAAGCGCGTGGTTCCTAAATTGACTACGGGCTTCCATCCCGCTTGCGTCCCGAGAGTAGCTTCGGGAAACCCAGCTGCCCATTCATCCATCCACGGTGGAACCGGGATGGTTTTCTGGGAGTCGGGATAACATCAAAAGCCCGAAGCAGTGCTGAAATGCCTCAGGCTTTCGCTTTTTCACATGAGCCTGCAGTTCAGATGCGCACCGCAGCGGGGCTGTTCCCTCTGTTGTCTCCGGCGACAGGCACCACACCTCCGGCTACATCCCCCGCGCTTCCAGCATCTCCTTCACCTTCATGAGGCGGACGCGGGAGCTGCGCTCGGCCTCTTCAATCTTGCTGGAAATGGCCTTCCCGGTGCGGGAGAGCTCGGGGATCATGACATATTCGAGGGCGTTGACGCGGCGGCGGGTCTTTTCGATTTCGCGGACGAGACGCTTCAAGAGCTCCTCCATGGAGGCGAGTTCAAGTATCCTGGGGAGAAGCGAGCCGAGCTCGGACACCGCGAGGTCGAGTTCCTGAGGCGTGGCGACCAGGCTGTATCCCATCTCGAGATGAAAATCCTCCAGCCGGAATGCCGGCGAGCTGACCCCCATCACCCTTCTCACTTCACCGGCGAGCTGGGCTTCCCCCTGGCACTCTTCGAGCGACAGCGCCACAATCTCCTCTGATGAAGTGGCGGCGGCGAGGGCAAAGAGATTCAATGTCCGCGGGATGAGATGGTCCATCTGCTGCCGTATGCGGCGGTACTCATCCACAATCGGTATGAACTCCTTCACCAGCCCCTCGAGTTTTTCTTTGAGAAGCCGGTGACCCCGCCGCGAAAGGTCCAGGCGTTTCCGGAGCTTGAGCAGCTCCATCCGGTTCGGGTTGACAAGAATTTTCATGCAATTAGTTGTACGCAACAAGCTGTAAGCTATAAGCCAAAACGCATATTGTTCTTTATGAGCTTACAGCTTATAGCTTACGGTTTATAGCTGCTTGCTCGGATAATATTCGTCTATAAACTCCTGTTTTACCCGCTTCAGTTCGGTTGCGGGGAGCATACCCAGCAGTTTCCAGCCGATGGTGAGGGAGGCGATAATATCCCTGTTCTCGCCCTCCCCCTGGCCGATAAATTCCTTTTCGAACTGCTCCGAGAACTTCACGTACATGATATCGAGCGGGGTGAGCGCCGATTCTCCAAGCACCACCGCGATTTCCTTTGCGGCTTTTCCTTTCGCGTAGGCGGCATAGAGCTGGTTCATCACGCCTGCATGATCCTCCCTGGTCTTACCCTTGCCTATCCCCTTGTCCTTGAGCCGGGAGAGAGAGGGGAGGACGTCCACCGGCGGATAGATCCCCTCGTTATGGAGCATGCGCGAGAGAAGAATCTGCCCTTCGGTGATATATCCGGTGAGATCGGGGATTGGATGCGTCTTGTCATCCTCCGGCATGGTGAGGATCGGCATCTGGGTGATCGACCCGCTCTTCCCCTTGATCCGCCCCGCCCTCTCATAGATCATTGAAAGGTCGGTATAAAGATAGCCGGGATAGCCGCGGCGTGAGGGCACCTCCTTGCGCGCGGCGGAAATCTCCCGGAGGGCTTCGCAGTAATTGGTCATATCCGTGAGGATGACCAGGATGTGCATGCCGAGCTCATAGGCGAGATACTCGGCGGCCGTGAGCGCCATGCGCGGCACCGCGATCCGCTCAATGGGGGGGTCGTTGGCGAGGTTGATGAAAAGAACCGCGCGCTCGAGCGCCCCCGTTTTCTCGAATTCATTCATGAAAAATTGGGCTTCTTCAAAGGTGATCCCCATGGCCGCGAACACGACCGCGAACTGTTCACCGGTCTTGAGCACCTTCGCCTGGCGGGCAATCTGGGCGGCGAGACGCGAATGCGGCAATCCGGAACCGGAGAAGATGGGAAGCTTCTGGCCCCGCACCAGCGTGTTCAAAACGTCAATAGTCGATATCCCTGTCTGGATGAACTCGTTGGGATAATCGCGCGCCTCGGGGTTGATGGGGACGCCGTTCACATCCGAGTATTTTTCGGGGATGATGGGGGGGCCCCCATCGATGACGCGCCCGAATCCGTTGAACATGCGGCCGACAATGTCCCTGGAGAGGCCGAGCTGAAGGCCCTTCCCGAGAAATTTGACTCGCACCTCACCGGGCGTCAACCCGCTCGTCCCCTCGAAGACCTGCACCAGCGCCTTGTCTTCATTGATTTCGAGCACCTGGCCGTGCCTGATACCGCCGTCGGGCAGGATGATCTCGGCGATCTCGGCGAAGGAGACGCCGCTCACCTCCTGCACCAGCATCAGGGGGCCTACAATGTTTTCAACCGTCAGGTATTCTTTTCTCATGAATTCTCTCCGCTCGGTTTCAACGCGTCGATTGCAGCCTTCATCCTCTGGCGCAGCGCTTCAATTTTATCAATCTGACCTTCGGGAATAAACTTGGCCCGTGGAATCTCGTTGCGCACGGGAAGCTTTAGAATATCCTCCAGCTCAACGCCCACCGTGATCGCCTGGTAGGAGACATGATAAAACCCAAGGATGAGCTGCAGCAGTTTGAACTGCTTGGGGAACGAGGTGTAGGTATCCACCGGGTCATAGGCGTTCTGATGCAGAAAATCCTCCCGTATCATCTTTGCCGCTTCGAGCAGCAACCGGTCCTGAATGGAGAGGGCGTCCATGCCGACGAGGCGCACCAACTCCTCCAGCTCCGCCTCCCGTTTCAATACCGCCATTGCCTCCCGGCGGTTCTTCGCCCAGTACTGGTCGATTTTTTCAGTGCAATACCGGTCCACCAGTTCCTGATAGAGGGAGTAGCTTGCAAGCCAGTTTATGGCCGGGAAATGGCGCTGGCCGGCGAGTTTGTCGTCCAGCCCCCAGAAGACCTTCACTACCCGCAGTGTCGCCTGGACCACGGGCTCGGACAGATCCCCCCCCGGCGGTGAGACCGCGCCGATAACCGAGAGGCTCCCCTCCCTGTCATCGCTCCCCTCGCAAATGACGCGACCGGCCCGCTCATAGAAGCTCGCCAGCCGCGATGCCAGATAGGCGGGGTACCCCTCCTCTCCGGGCATCTCCTCGAGACGTCCGGACATCTCACGCATCGCCTCGGCCCACCGGGAAGTGGAATCGGCCATCAATGCGACGCTGTATCCCATATCGCGATAATACTCCGCCATGGTGATGCCGGTGAACACCGACGCCTCTCGCGCCGCGACCGGCATGTTGGAGGTGTTGGCGACGAGAATGGTTCGCTCGATGAGCGGGCGCCCCGAACGGGGGTCGATCAACTCGGGGAACTCGATGAGCACATCGGTCATCTCATTCCCGCGTTCGCCGCATCCGACATAGACGATGAGATCGGCATCGGCCCATTTCGCGAGCTGATGCTGTACCACCGTCTTGCCGCTGCCAAACGGTCCCGGCACGCAGGCGGTGCCTCCCTTGGCTATCGGGAAAAGCGTGTCGAGCACGCGCTGTCCCGTGACAAGCGGGGCACACGGAATAAGGCGTTTTTTCACGGGGCGGGGGGTCCGGACAGGCCATTTCTGCAATAGCGTGATTGCCTTCTCCCCCTCGCTCGTGTTCACCATCGCCACCGGTTCCTCCAGCGTCGCCTCTTTTTCAGAAATCTCGCGCAGGGTACCCTCATAACCGGGCGGCACCATGACGCGATATTCTATTATGGGCGTCTCGGGGATCGTCCCGATAATGTCGCCACGCACGACCTTGTCCCCGGCTTTCTTCAGCGGGATAAAATGCCATTTCTTTGTACGGTCAAGGGGCGCGGCCTCCGCTCCGCGGATGACAAAATCGCCGAATTTCACGCGCAGCCTGTCAAGCGGCCGCTGAATCCCGTCGAAGATCGAGGTGACAAGACCGGGGCCGAGTTCGACCGTGAGCGGCGCACTGGTCGGGACCACGGGCTCGCCGGGGCCGATGCCGCCGGTCTCTTCGTACACCTGTATGGAAAATCGTTCGCCCCTGATTTCGATCACCTCTCCGAAGAGACCGAGCGTTCCCACGCGCACCAGCTCATACATGTCCGTCCCCGCCAATCCCTTCGCAACCACCAGCGGGCCGCTGACCTTTACGATTATTCCCTGATTCTTCATCGTGTATTCTCCAGTGTTGAATTCACCGCGAAGCATCGGAGAGCGCGGAGACAGCGTCGCGCCCTCACACGCACCTCAGCACATCAATCTCTCACTGCACAATCCCCGTGCCCCATGCCTCCGTGGTGAAATATTATTCCCGGGCTTCCATGCTAATCTCTTTCCCGATCTCCGCCCCCGGGGCTTTGCCGATGAGATCGACTCCCACGGAACGGATGATCAATTCCCGCATGCGCTCGAGCGCCGCGCTCTTTTCCTGTACGCGTGTCGGTATCACCATGATCGCGTGCGCGCCGCACTCCTCAAACTTGCGCACCTCGTCCGGCGCGAGTCCGGCGGCGTCATCGGTGATGAGGACAAGCGACCCGCGCGGCTGACGCGCGATATCGGCAAGGGCCGTGGCGACTCCCCCCGCGTCCTCGACGGGACAGAGGACCGCCCCGCCCGCCCTGAACGGCAGGATGACCTGCCCCGACCCGATCACATACACCTTCCCCTTATCCATTCCTGATCCTCATCTGAACATCGCGGCGATCCAGCGGCGTCATGATTGCCGAAAGGCAGAGCCTCATATTAAAATGCTCCGCCCAGAGCCGCCGGAGGTAACTGAGCACGCGCCCCGCCCCGAACACCTCGTGAGATCCCCGCATCGCCACGGAAGTCAGATAATCATCCGCCTCCCTGCCCAGCGATTCACCGAACTCCTCTTCCGTCAGGGGAAATTCATGCAATCCCATCTCATGGATCATCTTCACGACCGAACGATCGCTCTCGATTGTTTTGAGGTCAGGCGCGGGCACCGCGCCCCAGAAAAAAAACGCCCCCAGCCACGATAAATCCAGACCGCTCCGAAGCGACCGCCAGACAACCGAGAGCGTCTTGAGAGACACGAGCACACTCAGGTAGGGCCGCAACTCCTGCTGCGCCGTCGCGAGATGCGTCATGGCATTGAGATACGCCCCGTCAACCATCAGGGATAGGGCGCGCGCCGGATGCGCCGCAAAGAGCCGGTGATCGGCGCATTCGAGGGGAAGATCATGCAACCAGTCCTTCGCTATCTTCCCGTACGCCCCCTCCGCGGTCGTCTCGCGGAGCAGCTCGAGAAAAAAATCCCTGCCCAGAAGCTGCGCCTCAAGCGAGGCGCACCAGCCGGACACATAGCCCCAGCCCTCGGCAGTCACGGCCTGCATCCGGTCACGCTCCAAAGAGTTCCTTTTCAAGGCGGGGCGCCATCTCCCGCTTCTTCTCGTCCAGCCAGCCATCCAGAGACCGGGTTATCTCATAGCGCGGGGTGCGCAATGCGAAGCCGGCATGGAAGGTCGCGCGCGTCTTTGAAAGGACGAATTGCGCTTCGCGGGGACGGGCCGCGTTGATCTCCGTGAGTATCTCGGCCATCACTTTTTCGTCGCGCTGGGAGGGGATCAGCTCTCCCCCCTCCGCCGCTTCGGGTTCGCCCAGCCATTTCAGCAATAACTTTTTGTAGTGCGCGGACGTCAATTTCAAGACCTCTTCCCTTACCTGTTGAAAAATGCGATCGATCGCATTATTGCGGGCGGCGAGTTCGTCGAGCCGCGCCTGCCGCTGGGCCCTGGAGATCTCCCTGAATTTGATCTGCTCGCACCGGGCGCGCTCGGCGGTCGCCGCGGCGCGGCCCTTTTCTTCCTCCTCCCGCCGGCAGCCTGAGACCAGCTGATCGAGCTGACGCTGCGCCTCCGCGCGAAGCCTCGCCGCCTCAGCCCCGGCCTCGGCGCGCACGGCCTGCTGTATGCGTTCAACGGCCTGGTTCATCGGACAACCGGAGCCATCGTGATTGCGAGATCAGGCTTGGTGATCCAGATTATCATCAGCATCGCCGCCAGGAGCGCGATCACGGCATACGTCTCCACAAGCGCGGGCAGGAGTATCGCCCGTCCGCTCTCATCGGGCTTTTTAGCGGTGAGGTTGATGGCTGCCGCAGAAGTCTCGCCTTGATAAATGGCGCTCTGCCACTCCACGATCCCGGTGCAGAACCCGACAAAGAATACCCCTGCGCCCGCGAGCGGCGAAACACTGATCTTCCCCGTGATAAACCCGCAACGCAACGCAATCATGATCGCGCAGATAAAACCATAGAACCCCTGCGTTCCGGGCAGCGCGATCAATACGAGCAGCTTGCCAAACAACTCCGGCTGCTCGGAGAGCACACCCGCGGCCTGAGAACCTGCGATCCGGATCCCCTTCGCACTCCCCACACACGCGAACATGACGGCGGCCATTGCCCCTGCCGCTGCACATGCAAACCCCGTCTCCAAAAAATAGTGTCTGAGAAAATCGATCATGTGCGTACTCCCTCCTTTCTTTAAAAACCAATGATACGGATTAAGCGATAAGAATTAAGGGAAAAACCCTCCATCTTTTACTTAATTCTGCTCCCTTAATCCTTAGTACTTAATCCTTACTCCCTGCCAGCATCTCGACGCTCTCACTCGAAAACCCATGCGGATCGAACCACCCCCCCCCGCCCTGATAAAACCGTCCGAAGAACTCCAGCAAGATAAGTCGGGCCGAATGCACAAATGCGCTGAGAATGCTCATGGTGAAGTTAAAGAGATGCCCGGCGCACATGATGGTGATAACAATCGTTCCTCCCACCAGCGGGAAGGAAATAATCGGAGTCATCCACGGGAATACGCTGGTCAATATCTGGGGGATAAGTTTTGCAATGATATTGAATGACATGCCGACGATGTAGGTATTGAGTCCAAGAGCGAGGAGTCGAGAATAGGACAGGACGTCTCCCACAAAAGAAGTGGTCCCGTAACCTCCCAGGATACCATAGAGACTCACAAAGCCGGTGATGAGCCGGGCCGTCCAGCCTTTCTGGTCACGCCCCTGCGTGAGTATCAGCCCTACCATGCCGCTGAGAACCATGCCGAGAGACAGGTGCTTCACTATCGCTCCTCCAAAGCCGGAAAGAGACGATATGGCGAAAATAAGCAATCCGCCTAGATAGACAAGCCATAATACCCCATCATAGAGAGCCCCCTGCCAGTTGTGCTGCTTCAGATCCTTGATGATCCGCATTACGATGCCGTAGAACTGGACAAGGATACCGATGATGAGGGCGACAAGGAGCGCGATAACGGGCTTTGCGAGCATGTCGAGTACCGTCGTCTTCTGCACGAACCTGAGGAGCAGATTATTTTGCCCGAGATATTCAGGATTATAGATGTCCGCCGCCCAGCTTCCCGTGAGCACGCCGAATATGACGGTGCTCACGCCCGCGTAGAGGAAGAGGCGGAAGAATTCTCTCAAATTCTCCTGCTGCCGGTACCGCCTGATGAGCAGCCAGGAGAAAAAGATGAGCAGGGCGCCATAGATCACATCGGCGAAGCAGATGCCGAAGAACGCAAGAAACACCAATGTGAGAAATGGGGTGGGATCGAGGGTGAAATAATCGGGCAGGCCATACATCGTGACCATGAGCTGGCCCGGCCTCCACCATCGTGAGAGTTTGATCGACACCGGCACATTATCGCCGGGCTCAGGATCGGCGGCGATGACACTCACGCCCTTGAACTTCGATTCCATATCTCTGATCAAGTTCGGCGTATCGGCTGCCCGGCTATATCCCCGCGCCACACCGACAAGTTTTGAACAGAGCATGGCACGTGATTGCTCCGCCCGCTTCTTCTCGCTTTCCCAGTATCCCTTGAGGCACTCCAGCGGCCTGATGATACCGATCGGAAGCATCTCCCCTATCTTCCGCTCATGGCGCAGGAGCCTTTCCCGAGCCATCCCCATCTCCCGCCGGATTGTCTCCATGCGCTCCGCGGGCGTCTCCCGGAAGTCGGGAAGCTCCACCAGGCGGAATCCATGCGCCGCGACAATATCCTTGCACCGCGCCTCATCCCTCTTCAGGCCGGCAAAGAGGATCTTCAACGCATTCCCTTCATACCCCTTTACCTCCCAGGCCAGAATCTTCCGCGCCTCCTCATCCTTTGCAATATGATCCAGTTCCGTCCTGCTCGCCTCTGCGACGAGCATAAAAGTTTGTGTGAGCTGCATCAGGCTCTGGATCGGCCTGGTAAAAAATGAGAATATCCTGGCGGTCTCAAGATCGAGAGACAGGCGGTTCAGGTCGCCCCGGCAGTCCTTGATGCCATGGGAGGCGTCCCGCACCGGCGCGTAGAGTGTCGCGAGGTCCACCGCCTCCAGCGTCTTCTCCATTTCATCTTCCGCAACTATCGTCTTCACGGGGAGCATGCCGTCGATAAAGCTTTTCCTGGGCTTATGAAAAGCGGTTGCTTCAGAGAGGAGCTCTTTGACATGAGCCAGTTTTTGCGCCGCCTCCTGCTCATCGATGGCAAGCGGGTTCCCTGAAACGGCAAGTTTCAGGAACTCCCGGCCCACACTCACGAGGTGCAGTGCCCGCTTTGCATAGAGCCATTCCTCGAACCGCTCCCCTTCCCGCACGGGGAAGAGGATCGTGAGTTTCTTCATCCGCTCGATCGCCACAACTTATTCTCCCAGTAATTGCGTGAGGAGGGAGCGCGCCATGCGGGGGGCTTTTTCAGCCCGCGCATCTTCTATCTCCTTCAGCGCATGCCGACTCGCGCGCGCGATCTCTGCCAGCGCCGCTTCCTGTGATCGCCCGTATTCCTCCTGGATATGAACCTTCTCAACTTCCACGCGTGCCGCGATCTCTTTCCGGATCTGTTCTTTGTTGGCATCAAGCGTTGCAAGCATCCGCTTCGCCTCCGCACGCCCGCCGGCCACCACCCCCGCGGCCTCTTCTTCCATGCCCAGAATCTTATCCTCAAGACTCATGAATGCGCCCTCTCCATGCAAAAAGTACCGGCGTGAACGATTTATTCGCTCACCCCGTCGCTCACAAGCTCACCAGTTCCTGCGGCTCTCGGTTGCCGAATATTTTTCGCTCATTCCAGCAACAAGTGCCATGCCCCGCACAGCGCGCATCTTGCCAAACAAATACAATCCCTGCAAGAATTTATTCGTATTGTGGGGGACTCCCTTGCCCATGGGAGGAGTGCCGTCCTTTTGACAGCCATCTGCGAGGTGTCTTGAACATGTGCCCT
>JAPLCY010000348.1 GCA_026391995.1 Candidatus Auribacterota bacterium | reverse complement strand
CGGCAAGAGATGCGACCGCACGGGAAGGGTGGTCCACCTCGGACAGACTCCGGTCAAGGCCCTCGGCGCAACCGACCAGCATTCGCAGATACAGCTCTACATGGAGGGGCCTTTCGACAAGGTCATTACCTTCCTCGCTGTGCGGGAGTATCGGACGGTCCTGCCGCTACCGCCCGCGCCGCTTGACGATGCCGCGTTCAGCTACCTTTCTGGACACACGATGGCGGACCTCATCCATGCGGAATACCGGGCAACGGCGCTCGCGCTCGCCCAGGCCGGGAGACCGAACATTACCATTGAGATTGACCGGGTGGATGCGGAAAGCGTCGGGATGCTGCTCTACCTCTGCGAGATGCAGACGGCCCTTGCGGCCGAGCTGTACGGCATCAACGCCTTCGACCAGCCGGGCGTGGAGCGTGGCAAGGAACTGACCTGCGCGGCGATGGGGAAAAGAGGATGTGAATCACTCCGTGACGAGATGGCCACATGGGAACGACGCGCATCCGGCGCATACCGGGTAACCGTGTAAAGGAGTGGTATTGATGAACATGGCGCAATGGGGTAGAATATTCACACACTGGTCAATCGGCATGAAACCCGCACACATATTCCTCGCCTGCACGATCATTGTCTGCTTCGCCCCCCATGAGGGGGCGTCCCTCAGCACGATTCGCGAAGGCGAGCCGCGAATCAGGTTCAACCGCCTGGTCGCCCCCGCGCGGGGGCAGCAGGGCGAGACGGTGGGCGTGGTCGCCTTCGTCACCCCGCTGCAGAACATCTGGGAGCCTGAGACGATCTTTTTTCACCTCATTTCCCCCGACGCCGTAACGGGTGAGCACCCGGCCGCGGGATGGGAACAGAAGGGGATCGTGGTGAACGCCAACACTGCACCGCTCATCCCCGCGCAGAACTGGGTTGTTGGTTCAGAGGTCCAGCTCGGCCCGGTGACTCTCGCCATCCCCAAGACGCTGCCCCCCGGCAAATACCTTTACCAGATGGGCCTCTTCTACACCGTATCTTCGCCTAAGGCGATGTACGTGCGCGAACCTTATACCAATAAAGAGATACCGGATTGGGTCCTCGGCTCGATCGAAGTGGAAGGGCCCCGCACGGCGAAGGCCGGGGAGCGTGTCGAGACCATGCTCAGCGACTTTGAAAGTCTCGAGGACCTCAAAAAGTGGGAGTCAAGACGGCAGGGAGAGATCGGCCTCGTGGGGGGGGATCGGGCAATCGGCGGCTCCTACTCTGCGGTTCTCGGGTTCCCTGCGAACGGAGCGATCCCCATCGTCATGCTCGAGAGTTTCTTTGCAACCGCGGCACCGGAATACACCGATTGGGGGTTGTACGACTATCTCGAGTTCCTGATCAGGAGCAGTTTCTCCCCCAACGTCTACGACGCGGGCAAGCTCAGCATACAGGTCAAGGACGCCAGCGGTTCCCGCTTCCAGAGAGCGCTCGCTGACCTTGAACGGAAGCGTGTCGGGGCCGAGAAGGGAGAGGAAGAGCAGAAGCGCGGGGCACAGTCGGGCGTCTATCGCCTGAGGCTGCCGATCATCGACATCGCCCAGCGCCTCGATATCGAAAATATCCGGCACCTGGGGATCTTCGCGACCGGTTTGCCGGAGGGTGAAAAATGGTTCCTCACTGTCGCCATCGATCACCTGAAGCTCGTGTCCGAGGGCGGGCATAAGACGGATATCTCCGAGCCGTTCCTCATCTTTGAGGGGATCGAGAGCCCTCCCACGGTGACTCCGGGGGGTGACTTGAAGCTCGGCGTGAAACTCAGCATCGCCCGCCGATTCAAGTCGGATTACCGTTTCTTCATCCACGCCACCAAGACCGATGCGCCCCCCTTCACTATCCATGTAGAACGGGAGCCGTTCCGCTCGACAACGACCTGGGAGGTCGGGAAGATCCACTACGAAGGGCCGATCGATCTGCCGATACCGCTCGACGCCCCTCCGGGAACATATGCACTGAACGTCGGCTTGTTCAAGGCGCGCGGAGATCTGGCCGGTGTCGCGCGCTATGTCAACACCTACCGCTGGTCGGACGGCGTGTACACCGAGGAGCAGCCCTCCCTGCCGGTGGACTACATACGGCTTCCCTACCTGAATAGAACATCCAAGCAGCAGTGGAACGTCGGCGAATTGAAAATCATTCTGCGGGCGGCGGCGGGGGGTGCAACGAGCATTGATTTGCAGCAGAAGGAGATGGAGAGCATTGTCACGCAGACCCAGCAGGGAGTCCTGAGCAAACCGGCGCCGCCCGCTGCGCTTAATGTCAAACCGGCGGTCAAACGTCACGGCGGAGGAGATTCGCGGTGAACGGTGACAC
>JAPLCY010000118.1 GCA_026391995.1 Candidatus Auribacterota bacterium | reverse complement strand
CCTCCCTGGACAGCTACAGCCATCTCATCCCCGCAGCCGAGCCAGCGGCGACGCAACCGCCCGGCCGCACCGCTTTCACATTCATCAATCAGCCCCCCGCGGCTACAGCTGCCTGATCCTGTCGATGCGCTCCTGGAGCTGCCGCTCGTAGGCGCTCCAGTCCGTGATCGGCTTCCTGGCCACGCCGCTCTCCATGGCGGCGCGCGCCACGCGCGGCGCCACCCTGAGAAGCACGCGCGGATCAAACGGCTTCGGGATGATGTAGGTGCGCCCGAAACTGAACCGCGCCCCCCCGTACGCCCTGCTTACCTCATCCGGCACCTCTTCCTTGGCCAGCGCGGCGAGGCCCACCGTGGCCGCGTGCTTCATCGCCCCGTTGATATGTGTTGCCCTCACGTCGAGCGCCCCTCGGAAGATAAAGGGAAAACCGAGCACGTTATTGACCTGGTTGGGATAATCGGACCTCCCCGTCGCCATGATGAGGTCGTCGCGCGCCGCCATGGCCGCGTCATAGGTGATCTCCGGGTCCGGGTTGGCCATCGCGAAGATGACCGGATTGTCGTTCATCGACCTGACCATCTCGGGGGACACCAAATTCTTGCCGGAGAGACCCACGAACACGTCCGCCCCTTTAAGGGCGTCGGCGAGCGTGCGGCAGCTCGTCCGGGCGGCGAAGCGCGCCTTGTAGGGGTTCATTCCCTCGCGGCGCCCCTCGTGGATAACCCCCTGGCTGTCGCAGAGGAGGAGGTTCTCCTTGCGCACGCCGAGGCCGAGGTAGTAATTCGCGCAGGCGATCCCCGCGGCGCCCGCCCCGCTGAAGACGACGCGGATGGCGTCGATCTTCTTGCCCATGACCTCGACGGCGTTGAGGAGGGCCGCGCCGGAGATGATCGCCGTGCCGTGTTGATCATCGTGGAACACCGGTATCTGCATCTCGGCCTCGAGGACCTCCTCGATATGGAAGCACTCCGGCCCCTTGATGTCTTCGAGATTTATCCCGCCGAAGGTGGGCTCGAGCAGCCTGACAACCCGGATCACCTCCTCGGGGTCCTTCGTGTCGAGCTCCAGGTCAAAGGCGTCTATGTCCGCGAAACGCTTGAAGAGGACCGCCTTCCCCTCCATGACCGGCTTGCTCGCCGCCGCGCCGATGTCGCCCAAGCCCAACACCGCCGTCCCGTTTGAAACAACCGCCACCAGGTTCCCGCGGGCCGTCAGCTCGTAGATCTCGTCCGGCGACTTCGCGATCGCCAGGCTCGGCACCGCCACGCCGGGGGTGTAGGCGAGGGAAAGATCCTTCTGTGTGCGGCACGGCTTGCTGGGAACGACCTCTATCTTGCCATGCCTGCCGAGGCGATGATAGTCAAGGGCCTCATTAGCGTTGCTCATCTATCCCTCCTTTATGGCCAGGTAACGATGATTCATTATAGCAGCTCGCCGTGCACCCTCAAACCTTTTCATGTCTGGATTAGTAAGGCCTCGGTTACGGGGTGCAGAGCCCCTTCATTACTGTTGTAGCGGAATATATATTGCCCCCCCCCGCGTGTGATATATTGATACAGATACGTAGATACACTAATCAAGGCCCGGTGTCAGGCAACGGAGGAAGAGATGAGAGCAA
>JAPLCY010000092.1 GCA_026391995.1 Candidatus Auribacterota bacterium | reverse complement strand
TGATCTCCCCCACGCTGCCGTCCCCGAACCCGGGGGATGCATCTGCGGGGAGGTGATCTAAGGGAGGCGGACGCCTGATGAATGCGTGCTGTACGGCAAGGATTGCACGCCGTCGCACCCGGTCGGCCCGTGCATGGTGTCGAGCGAGGGCACCTGTGCGGCGTATTACACGTGTGGGGCTCACCATGACGGATGACGTGATCACTCTCGCAATGGGATCCGGCGGCAGGTGTTCGGCGGAGCTGATCGATACGATATTTCTGCCGGTCCTCGGGAACCCGGCATTGAACGCCCTCGATGACGCCGCCGAGCTGCGCATCGAAGGGGCGAGGCTCGCCTTCACCACCGACGCGTTTACTGTGCAGCCGCTCTTCTTCCCGGGCGGTGATATCGGTTCCCTTTCCATATGCGGGACCTGCAACGATCTCGCGGCAAAGGGGGCCGTCCCGGCCGCCGTGGCGGCGGCATTCATCATCGAGGAGGGGTTCCCCGTCGAGGAGCTGAAAAGGATTGTCCGCTCAATGCGGGAGAGCGCCGACATGGCCGGCGTACACGTCGTCGCCGGTGATACCAAGGTCGTGCGGAAGGGGGAGGCGGACGGGCTCTTTATCGCCACCTCCGGCATCGGGTCGGTCATGCCGGGAATGCGCGTCTCAGCATCGCTCGCGCGTGAGGGCGACGACATACTTATCACCGGCACGATCGCCGACCACGGCATCGCCCTCCTCAATACCCGCGAGCGGCTTGGTTTCACCCCCGAACCGCGCAGCGATGTCGGCCATGTCGGCGAGGTGGTCACGCGGATTGCGCCGCTGGGCGCCCGGATTCACGCGATGCGCGACCCGACGCGCGGCGGCGTCGCCGGCGTTTTAAACGAGATCGCCCGCGCCTCGGGCGTCACCATGATCCTGCGGGAGGATGCCCTTCCCCTCCGCCCCGAGGTGCGCGCCTGCTGCGAACTCCTCGGAATGGATCCCCTCTATATGCCCAATGAAGGGAAACTGCTCGTCATCGCCGAGCACGGGGCAACATCCGAAATTCTCGAACGCATCCGGGGAACCCGGGCCGGCCGTGATGCCGCAATCATAGGGTCGGTTGGCCCGCGACGGCGGTCGGGACCGGCACCGCTCATCTCACTCCAGACAGCGATTGGGGCGCGGCGATTCCTCCCCCCGCCGGAGGGCGAGCAACTTCCGAGAATCTGCTGAATCCCATCAGACATGCATGACCAGTCTGTAATCCATGGCGTACTGAAAGAGCTGGCGCAGCGGAAGCTCGAGCATGGCTTTTCAAAAGTGCTCTCGATCGAGCTCGTTTGCGGGAAGTACAGCTGTCTCTCCGAGGAGCATCTGCGGTTCCATTTCGCCACCACGGCGAAACCGCCGTGGCTCGAGTCCGCGGCGTTGCGTATCGTCACGCGGGGTGAACGCCTTCAATGCGCCGGATGCGCCGCCGAGTTTGAACTCGGTAATCCGGATTCCCCGGCCTGCCCCGGATGCGGCGGTTCCGATCTTTCGCCTGTCATTGACCGGGGGGTGTACATCGGTGCGATCGAGGTGGAATGACCTGCACATGCAGGAGGGAGCGTTGTGTATTCGATGCTGCTCAGGATTGTGCAGCCAAGAGTGCGGGCTTCCCCTTTCCATAGCCCTGACTTAAGTCTTGGCTACGGGAAAAAGGGGGGGACAGGGATGGCAGAGGGACACGTTTACACACGCATCATCCTGTTCATCGGCGTGACTCGAGCCTTGGATTGCGCCCGCGAGGCGGCCGTCTGTTCGACCCTCGTGACGGTGGCGCGCCCTTCATACCCCTTGTAATCGCACCTCCCCCCGACACGGCCAGTGTAGCCCTTCTCTTCCATACCACAGGATGCGGCGCACAATATAACAAGTGCCATTGATTGTCCAACCACTATCCGAAACGACCGTATCATACTGTTCTCCGGATTACCGCGTTGATATCGGACCGATGCCCGGTACAGCCGAAGATGCCCATCGTGTGGCGATCGATCAGGAGATAATATCTTCAATAACCTTCTTCGGGTCAGGGCGGCTATCGGCGTCCTCGGGAAGATAGAGCATCACGCCGCCCTTCACCGGCCTTATGATAATCGTCCCTTCCTGCGCCATCTTGTTCGTCTGCGCGATCGGGTCGGTGCCGAAATATTCGCGATATGCCTGGTTGAAGCCGCTGTATACGGTGTGGATACCCTTGTAGGGTGGTTTCCTGAGTTTTTTTACCGCCCGTGTCACAAATTCATCCGGTGTAAGCTTCTGTTCCATCTCCCCCTCCCCCTCGCTCAACGCACCGCACTGCCTTGCATGTGCATCGGCGCCGTTAGAGCCTATCTGTCATCGTAATATACGCTGCCGCTCTTGACAATCTATATTATTTTCGTAATGGGTCACTTACGGACTAGTTGCCGGCGGCTTCACCAGGCGCCTTGCGAGGGTGCCCCCCGCGATGGCGCATACATCGGTCGGCAAATGGTGCGGGCAGGATTCATCAAAAAGCAGCTTGGCCGCGGGTGGTATCCCCTCCTCACCCCGCCAGTACACGACCATGACGGGAACATGCGGTAGAACCCTGAAATGATACGCGCTGTCCCCCTGGTCTGTCCGCCGCCCGCCGCAAAGAGCGCACGCGGCAACAAATGCCCCCATGTCGTTTCCGAAACGCCGAATGACGAGATCGCCCGTGTACCCCTGAAATGCCCGGTCATAGAATCTGCCTTCCGGAAGTTCCGCGAATGAAACCCAGCGTCCCCTTTCTCCGGTACCGTCAGTTGTCGCAAGATAATGAAGCACCAGCGCCTGATCTGAAAGCGAAAGGTTCTTGCCGACGACGGGCGGAGAGATAACAAATCCAGGCACCCTTATGCTCACTGGATTACCCCATAGTGGCAGAATAATCTCGCGTCCCTCCGGGTTCACGCCCCCCATGGCACCACCTGCCAGGCTTGCTAAAGTACAAGGATCTCTGGATCTCAGCCGCTCCCTCAGACGCGCGATCGCTATGCTGATGCCTGATTGTGGTGCCCCGGTTGTGTCGGACATGCTATCATCTCAAGATATATATAGTATAGGATAGTATATGATAGTTTACTATAATACACAGATTGGATCGACAACCCAGTGCCGCATAGGTGGAGAACTATTTTCTATCCGTCGTACGTTTCCATACTGTATTCGCAGCTAATCGGAGAGTTCTGTGCCGTCAAGGACCGCCCTTACTTTTTCAAGCAGGCTCTGTACGGTATAGGGTTTTTGCAGGAAACAGAGGCCTTCCTTCACGATCCTCTGGCTCACTACGGATGTATCCGGATACCCCGATACGAAAATTATTTTCATCCCCTTATTCGTGGCGACAAGCATGTCGGCCAACTCCTTGCCGCCCATGATGGGCATGATGACATCGGTAACAAGGATGGCGATGCGTCCATTATGGGTTTTTGCAACCTCAAGCGCATGCTTGCCATTCTCCGCGGTGATCACCTGGTACCCCTGGCTTCTCAACGCCCTGCTTGTGATATCGAGTATGCTCCTGTCATCCTCCACCAGGAGAACCGATTCGCTGCCTCCCGTGAGCTTATCCTCCCGTCCCTTGTGCGCCGCGGCATCCACCGCTCCGCTGATTCGAGGGAGATAGATCTTGAACGTGGTGCCTATCCCCTCCTCGCTGTCGACATAGACATTGCCGCCGTGCTGCTTGACGATCCCGTACACCGTGGCAAGTCCAAGTCCCGTTCCCTTTCCGGTCTCTTTCGTGGTGAAGAAGGGCTCAAAGATATATTCCAGGGTTTCCCTATCCATTCCCGCACCATCGTCGCTTACCCCCAACAGGACATAGTAGCCAGGGGTAAACCCGAGATGATCCCTGCAATAGGCCTCATTCAGGTGAATATTCGCCGTTTCAATAGTCAGCTTGCCGCCATTCTGCATAGCATCCCGGGCATTGACAGCGAGATT
>JAPLCY010000370.1 GCA_026391995.1 Candidatus Auribacterota bacterium | reverse complement strand
CCGCGAGGGCGGCGAAGGCGCGGCTGAGCGTCTCCCGCTCGACGGGGGCGAGACGCGCGTGGAAGAATCCCTCGACGGTGTGTGTCATGAAGAAATCGAGTTCCTCGCCAAGCTTTGCCTCGTCAAAGGCGCGCGTGAAAGCGACGCATTTCCCCCCGCGGGCGGTGCCCGTGATCTGGATGGCGAGAAGCTCGTCTACCGCCATGCGGTAGAGGGCGCGCAGGGAGGCCTTCCCGGCTCCTCGTGCCTCCTCCTCGAGCGTGCAATCGCCGCAATCCTGGAGGAGGATGACGCCGGTCCCGGGATCGTAGTCGTAGATCTCCGGCACGGGGGCGCCGCAGGCGGCGAGATGATCGCGCACCTCGATGAATAACCGCTCGTCCTCCGGGCGGGGCTCGTCGTAGAGCATCATGACCGCCGTGTGCCCGTGGTCCCGGATCCGGTAAAACGAGCGGGCCGACGCGTCTCCCCTGAGCGGCACGGGCCGGGCGCGGTTTTTGCGGCGCTCCATGAACCGCCCGATCCTCTTTTCCTTTGACTCCGCCATGACAAATCTCTATGATGGGGCCCGTTGCGCGGCACCCTTCCCGCGGAACTCGCGGAAGAGCTTCGAAAGAGCTTCGAGGAGTTATCTTATCACGATCAGACACATCTGACCAGCGTGATCAAACCCGTTGTCAAACCCGTTGCGCTTCGTCCCGGCGACACCATCGGCATTGCCGCGCCCGCCAGCGCGTTTGATCCCGAGGCGTTCAGGCGGGGTGTGGAGCGGCTGAAGGGCCTCGGATACGGGGTGCGCTTTCGCGACGATATTGTCGCGCGCAATGGCTACCTTGCGGGATCCGACGGCAAGCGCGTGGCGGAGATCGAGGAACTTTTCGCCGACCCGGGTGTGCGGGCGGTATTCTGCGCCCGGGGGGGATACGGTTCGCAGCGCCTCCTCCCGCTGCTGGATTCATCGCTGATCAGGCGCCACCCGAAGCTCTTTGTGGGATACAGCGACATTACCGCCCTACACTGCTATTTCAACGGGGTGTGCGGGATGGCGACCGTCCATGGGCCGTTCCTCAACGAGATCGCGGATCTGGATACCGCCGCCCTGGAGTATCTTTTTAAATCATTGTCGCGCACCGACCCATGGGGCGAATCACCCGCCGCGGGACTCGAGGTGCTCAAGGGGGGGCAGGGCGCGGGGGCGCTCACGGGGGGGAGCCTCACGGTGTTCAGCATGACGCTCGGGACGCCGTACGAGGCGGACACCGCGGGGCGGATCCTCTTCTTCGAGGACCGGGGGGAGAAACCGTATGCGATCGACCGGCTCTTCTCCCACCTGAACCTGGCGGGCAAGTTCATACATGCCCGCGGGCTCATCCTCGGGAAATTCATTCCCCCGGCTGGATGGACATGGGGCGAGGAGAGTTATCGCGGGGAGATACGCAGGATTGTGCTCGACGCGACGCGCCCGTACCGCTTCCCGGTGGTGCTGAACTTCCCCGCCGGGCATTGTAACGGCAATGTGGCCATCCCCTTCGGCGTGCGCGTCCTGCTCGACGGCGAGGGGGGAAGGGTCGTGGTGGAGGAGGCGTGCCTGAGCGAAAGCGGAGGGCGCGATACACAATGAAGATTCACATGAGCGCGATATGCGGCATGGGGATGGGCTCGCTCGCGCAGCTCCTCCGGGAGAGCGGGCACGAGGTGAGCGGCTCCGACGCGAACACGTATCCCCCCATGTCCACCGTGCTCGAGCGCCTCGGCATCCC
>JAPLCY010000059.1 GCA_026391995.1 Candidatus Auribacterota bacterium | reverse complement strand
TGCCGCCGATGAAGATGAATATCTTGAACGCCTCGTACATCGTGTAGATGCGCACCATGGTGCTGAGCGAGCGCTTGACGTATTCCGATGTGCTGGAGAAGAGGCGCGACTCCCTTGTCTCCTTGTTGGTGCGCACCGGGACGTGGGCCAGCGCGAGGTTTTTCTTGCCCGCCTGGATGATCGACTCGAGGGTGTAGGTGAACCGGGAAACGATGTTGATGCGGAGCGCCGCCTCCCGGTTGTAGGCGCGAAAGCCGCTGGTGCAGTCGGGTATGTTGGTCCCGGATATCTTCCGCACCGCCCAGCTCCCCCAGCGCTGGAGGAAGCGCTTCACGGGAGGCATGTGGGAGAGCGTCGCGGTCGTCCGGTCGCCGATCACCATGTCGGCCTCGCCGGAGAGGATCGGGGCGATGAGCTTGGGGATATCGGCGCCGCAGTACTGGTTATCGGCGTCGGTATTGACGATGATATCCGCGCCCGCCTTGAGCGAGGTGTCGAGGGCGGCCATGAACGCCTGCGCGAGGCCCTTCCGGTCCCTGAAGCGCACGACGTGTTGGACGCCCGCCCGGCGCGCGACCTCGGCGGTCCTGTCCCCGGAGCCGTCGTCCACGACGACGAGCTCGATCTCGTCGATGCCGGGGACGGCGCGGGGGATGTCCCGGAGGGTCTCCTCCAGGAATGGTTCCTCGTTGTAGCAGGGGATCTGAATCACGAGCTTCATAGTGTAGGAATAGTACCCCTTCCCGGGGGTGGTGTCAATAGAGGGCGCCCTTCACGACTCGTCCCTGGGTATCCATATAATGGTGAACATCCCCGGGATTGTCAGAAAGCACACAAGGATGAAGAAACGCGCGTAGCCCAGGTACTCCTGGAGGTAGCCGCTGATGAAGCCGGGGAGCATCAGGCCCAGCGCCATCAATCCCGTGGAGATGGCGTAGTGCGATGTTTTAAACGGTTCCCGCGCCCGGTACATCAGGAAGATGGTGAAGGCGGAGAACCCTATCCCGTACCCGAACTGCTCGAGGGCGACGAGCGCGTAGACCGCGGCCAGGGACGGTTTCGCCACGGCGAGGTAGACGTAGACCAGGTCGGGGGCGTTGAGGGCGATCGCCATCGGCCAGACGCAGCGCCGGAATCCGAAACGCGCGATGAGCCATCCGCCGAGGATGCCGCCGGCGAGAAGGCAGATGGTGCCCATCGTGCCGTAGGCGAACCCGACGGCGGCCATGGAGATCTGCAGGCCGCCCCGGGCGGCATTGTCCAGGAGAAACGGCTGGGCCATCTTGACGAGCATCGCCTCCCCCAGCCGGTAGAGCAGGATGAACGCCACGACGGCCGTTACCTGGGGTTGGGTGAAATAGCTCCGGAACGCGGCGAGGAACGGGGGCGCCGCGGAGACGGTCCCTCCTGCGCTGAAGCCCTGTCGGGCAGGCGAGTCGGCGACCGGCCGGGGAAGGCAGCGGTTGTGGAAAAGGCTCAAGGCGAGCATGATCACGGCCGCCAGCGCGAGGGCCGCCGTCCAGGATGAGGCGGTATCGTGCGTCCGTTGCTCCATCACCCCCGCGAGCATGACCAGGATCCCCGAGGAGAAGATCATCGCCAGGCGGTAGCAGGTGCTGCGCACGCCGGAGAAGAGGGCCTGTTGTTCAGCGGGGAGGCTCAGGATGTAGAATCCGTCGGTGGCGATGTCGTGCGTGGCGGAGGTGAAGGCGATGAGGGCGAAGATCGCCATCGAGACGGCGAAGAACGGTTGCAGATGGAGCGACACGGCCGCGGCGGCAAGGCCGCACGCGAGAAGGGCCTGCGTTGCCACGATCCAGCGTCGCTTGGTGGAGCATGCGTCGACACAGGGCGCCCACAGCATCTTGATCACCCACGGCAGCGCAAGGGCGCTGGTGAGGCCGATCAGCCGGTTCGGGAGCCCCATGGTCTTGTAGAGAATCACCGAGACTGAAGTGACGACCATATAGGGAATCCCCTCGGCGAAGTAGGTCGTCGGGACGTAGATCCACGGGGGGCAGGGGCGTGCACTGGGTGGCGGTGCGGCGATTGTTGCAGGGGCGGCCATGGTCGGGCAACACTATAGCACGGCCTGTCGCCGCGCACAAGGCGCGGTCACGCCGTAGGGCCGCATTGGGATTGATTATGCCCTCCCCATGCCGTATACTTGGCCGAACGAGCGATGAAACAGGAAACGGTTTCTATCATCATCCCCGTCAAGAACGCCGGCGGATACCTCGAGGAACAGCTCACCGCGATCGGGGCTCAGGAGGGGGCCCTCCGCACCGAGATCATCCTTATAGATTCGGGCTCGACGGACGGCACACTCCGGATTGCCGCGCGCCACCCGGCGCGTGTCATATCTATACGCCCGGAGGAGTTCAACCACGGCGGCACCAGGAATCTAGGGGCGCAGGAGGCGAAGGGGGCGTATCTGGTGTTCCTCACGCAGGATGCCACGCCGGCCGGCGGCGCCTGGCTCGCCAATCTTTTGAAACCGCTGCGCGAAGACGCGGCCGTCGCCGGCGCATTCAGCCGCCATATCCCGCGGCCGGGCTGTTCATTGCCCCTCATGCGGCAGATCGAGGAGGAGTGGTCCCAGTGCGGCGGGATGGAGCGCGTGGTGAAGCGTGTCTCGTCCCGCGAGGAGCTCGAGCGGCAGAAGCCGTTCTATGTCTACTACGCCAATACCAGCTCCTGCATGCGCCGCGAGATCTGGAAGCGCTTCCCGTTCAGGGAGACCGAGTTTGGCGAGGATGTCGACTGGGCCGAGCGTGTCCTGCTCGCCGGTTACGCGGTGGTCTACGAGCCCGCCTCGGCCGTCCTCCACAGCCATGACTATCCACTGCGCGAGCAGATCCGCCAGCATTACGACTACGGCAGGATGGTCAGGGCCGCCGCGCTCGCCCCGGCGATCACCGTCCGCCGCTCGATCATGACCGTCATCGATTCGCTCCGACAGGACATGCGCTACGCGAAGAAGAAAAGGCCGCCGTGCACCAGGCTCCTCTACTCCCTCCCGTTCCATATCTCCTGCGCGGCAGGGCGCTGGATGGGAGAGCACTCCGCCCGGTTGCCGAGGGCCGTCCAGCGGTTCTGCTCGCGGCAGACACAGATTAAATCCAAAACCTGCCATGCGGCAGGCAAGTCCGAAACTTGCCCGCCGGAGGCGGGTCCCAAATCCCAAAATACAAATCTCAGGGCCCAAAGCCCAACGCCACAATCGTAAAGCTCGAAGCAGAAAGAGTAATGCACGCGATGAAGATAGTAGTGCTGGTTCACGGCTATCCTCCCACCGCGGTCGCGGGGACGGAGATATGCGCCCAGCGCCTCTGCGTGGCCCTCAGGAACGCGGGGCACGGCGTCACGGTCATGACGCGCGAGGAGTTCCCCGGCGCGCCCGAATATAAGGTCATCCGCGATACGCAGGACGGCGTCCCGGTCATCCGCGTGGTGAACAACTTCACGAAGCTGCGGGAGGCATACCGGTACGAGGAGCACCCGAGGATCGAGGAGATCTTCGGCAAGCTCATCGCGGGGACGGCGCCCGACCTGGTGCACATCCAGCATCTCGCGGGGGCATCGTGGCGCATCCCGGCGATGGTGAAAGAGCGGGGAATCCCGCTCGTCATATCGCTCCACGACTACTGGTATCCCTGCGAACGGGTCCAGCTGCTCAGGCCCGATGGAACGATCTGCCCCGGGCCCGACGAGGGAAGGAATTGCGCGCGCTATTGCGCGCACGGCGCGCTCTCCTACATGGCCTCCGCGGTCATGGAGCGGATCCGGTGGCGCACCGGTTTCACGGGGAGGTTCCCGGCAGAGGCGGTGGTGTTGAAGTCGCTCGCCGCGATCCAGGGGGGCGTGATGCCCCGCAAGACCCGGCGGCTTGCCGGGGTGTACGGCGGGCGGTGTGCGCGGTTGCTCGGCGGCCTCGCCGCCGCAGACCTGCTCATCGCTCCCTCCGAGAAGGCGCGCTCGATCTACCTTTCGCTGGGCCTGCCGCCCGCGAAGGTAGTCGTGATACCCCATGGCGCACCGCCGTTCCCGCCGCCCGGGGAGCGCGCCCCCTACGATGGGAACCGTCCGCTCGTCGTGGGATACGTGGGGACCATCATGCCGCACAAGGGGGTGGCGACGTTCCTCCGCGCCACGCGCGGGTTCAGGCCTTCGGTGGTCACGGTCAGGATGTTCGGCCGCGCGTACCCCAAGGGGTTTGCGCGGTACGTTCAGAGGATTGTTGCCCGCTTCCCGCGTGGCCAGGTCGAGATGCAGGGCACCTATCGGCCCGTCGAGCTTCCGCGCATTCTGTCGGGCCTCGACCTGCTGGTGATCCCGTCGTTGTGGCACGAGACGTTCAACCTGGTCCTCTGGGAGGCGTGGGCCGCCCGCCTGCCGGTGGTCGCGTCGCGCGTGGGGGCGCTTGGCGATGTCGTCAGGGACGGCGTTGACGGGTTCACCTTTGTCCCGGGCGATTGGCGGGAGCTGCGCGCGAAGCTCGGGTGGATCGCCGCCAACCCCCGACTCCTGTCGGAGATACGCAACCATCTGCCCCGCAATTGCATAAGCCTTGAAGAGAATGCCCGCATGTATGAGGAGGCGTACGCCGCGCTCGTCGCTCACCGCACATGACCCCGACCCGCCCCCCACAGCCGCCGCCGGAGACCTCGCAGGTAACTGCCGTCGTCCTGAACTATCGCCGCTCCGGTGACACGGTCGCCTGCGTCGCGTCGCTTAAAAAATCGGGAGGATGCGGGGTGTCGGTCATTGTGGTGGACAACGGTTCCGGCGACGGTTCGCCCGAGCGGATCCTCGCCGCCGATCCTGATGTGCGGATGATCCGCATGCCCGTCAACCGCGGCTACGCCGGGGGCAACAACGCGGGCATCCGCGCGGCGCTCGCCGGCGGGGCGAACCATATCTTCATCGTGAACAATGATTGCACGGTCGCTCCCGACGCGCTCCGCGTCATGGCCGGTGCCGCCCGGCGAAGCGGCGCGGGGATCGTGAGCCCGAAGGTGTACGACGCCGCCCGCCCCGGCACGATCCAGTACGCCGGTTACCGGAACCTGCACCTCCTCGCGCAGGGGGTGCCGGTGGGGGAGGGGGAGCGCGACGAGGGGCAGTACGACCGTGAAACAACCATGTACGCGGCGCCGGGGTGCGCGATGCTCCTGAGCAGGGCGCTCTGTGAAACGGTCGGCCTTTTCGACGAGCAGTTCTTTTCCTACTCGGAGGAGCTCGACCTCTGCCGGAGGGCGCGGGAGGCCGGCTGCCGGATTCTCTACGCCCCGCGCGCGCGCGTCCTGCACGTCCAGGCGGCGACGCTCGGCGCGCGGAGCGCCGGCTACGTGTATTACCTCGCGCGGGGGAGGCTGATCTACGCGCGCAAGCACCTGGGGTGGGCGGCGTTCGCCCTCGTCTTCCTGCCGTATTTCATCGCGGTGAAGCTCGCGAAGCCCGCCGCGGGGTTCGCCCTGCGCGGGCGGTGGGACTGCATCGGTGCGCTCGGGCGCGCCGTGTCGTGGAATTTGCGGAATAAGGTACAGAGACAACCATAAGGGACAGATTTCAC
>JAPLCY010000357.1 GCA_026391995.1 Candidatus Auribacterota bacterium | reverse complement strand
GGTGGGCCAGTTCGCCAGGGCAAGCACCGCCCCCGTGCGGGGATTCATCACGATGATGCATCCGGCGGCGGCATTGAACTTCCGGCAGCCCTTCTCGAGCTCGCTCTCCGCGATGTGCTGGATAACCAGGTCAACGGTGAGGGTGATGTCATATCCCTCGAGGGGGTGTATATCCCGGCTCCTGAGCGTCATGATCTCCCGCCCCTTGCGGTCCCGGTATGAGGCCATCCAGCCGGCCTGCCCCCGGAGGTAGCCGTCGGCCTGCATCTCGATCCCCTCCAGCCCGCGGTTGTCAATGTCCACAAAGCCGAGGACGTGGCTGAGGAGAGTCCCCTGCGGGTAGACCCGCTTGACCTCCTCACGGAAACCGACGCCCTCGATCTTGAGTTTCTCGACGCACTCCGCCACGAGTGGATCCACCTTGCGCGCGAGCCAGACGAACTGCTTCTGCTTGCCGAGCTTCTCCATAATCTCCCGGTAGGTGAGCGGCAGGCAGCGCATGAGCTTCTGGGCGGTCTCCCCAGGCGAGTCAATCCCCTCGGGCACGGCGTAGACCGACTTCACCCGCACACTCATTGCCAGCGGCCGTCCCTCCCGGTCATAGATATTGCCGCGGCGCGGATCGATCTTCACGTTGAGCCGGTGAAGGGTCAGTCCGCGATTGAGAAGCTCCTCGTGGCGGACAACCTGGAGGACGAACAGACGGTAGTAGAGACAGGCGAAGCAGAGGAGAAAGAGGAAATAGACGGAGAGAGACTTCAGCCTATAGCGATCGTTGATCACCTGTTCACTCGCCTTTTTTGCGGCATAACGCCGCACAACACGCTGCTGCTAAATCCGCTTGCGGCCGGCCGCACCCCCGCCACGCACGTAGCTCAAAAGAGTATCGGTGCCCCCGTCGCTCCCCGATTCCTCCTTGGTGTCAATTCCCCCGTGGCGGGGGTAGCGGAGCCGAACCACATCACTCCCCTTGGGAAAAACCAATCCGAGCCGGTTTTCCGCCAGCACGCGCTCAATGCGCTGGGGGCTCTTCAGCCGCTCGTTTACAAGCTGGAGCTCCTCATTCTCTTTCTTCCACTGTTCCATCTCGCATTCCATTTTTTTGATCGCATAGCCGGTGCGCACGAGCTGGACATGCTGCCAGACATAAAGTAGCGAACACGACACGGCGACCAGCGCGATCAGAATCCAGCGCCCCGTGAGAGAGGCCATCGAAAACCCCTCGTTCAACTTCCTGTTCCGCTTCGCCATGGTCCCTTCCCCGGTTCCATGCACCGCCGCCGTCTCTCGTCTCCAATAACTCCGGCAGCTATTAACATGTAACCGCTGTTGCTTCAGTCAAGACCGACTGGAGGGCATCCACCCTGAATGGCTTTGCCAGGAACGATGATGCCCCCCCCTCAAGGTGATCACGCAGTCGTAGTCACCATCCACCGCCTTCGAGAGGGCCTTCTCCCCATCCTCCGCCTCCTCGGTGATAAAGCGCCCACGCAGGCAGATCATGATCAGTTTCCGGATTACAGGCTCATCATCCACAATCAGCACCCGTTTCATCTCCCCACCTCCGGTCTGTTTCTCGACTGCGCCTACTCGCAGTCTCACCGTTTCTCTCTTACTCGCCGTCTCACCGATTCGCCGATTCACCGTTTTTCTCTTGCTCGCCGTTTCGCCGATTCGTATTATCGGGGGTGGAGGCCGGGAGCGAGCGGAACCTTTAGGGTTGGAGGTGCATCATTGACGAGCTGCCACGCGCAGCTCTCATTAAATTCAATGATTGCTGATAAAGATCTACCGCTCACCCCCGGCCATCCCCCATTCTTTCACGATCTATATCCGTTCAGCGGCCCTCAGTCGCGCGCTTCGCGCCCGCGGATTCCGCCCGATCTCGCGTTCGCCCGGCCTCAGCGGCCTGCCCGTAACGACCTTCACCAGCGGCGCGCGTCCGCATGCGCATATCGGCGCCCGCGGCGGGCACACGCACCCCTTCGCGGCATTCCGGAATACCTCCTTCACTATCCTGTCCTCGAGCGAGTGAAAGCTTATCACCACGATCCGCGCCCCCTGTGCCGCCACCTCGATCGCCTGCCCCATCGCGCTGCGCAGATTTTCCAGTTCCTCGTTCACAGCGATCCGCAGCGCCTGGAACACCCGCGTGGCGGGGTTGATCCTGCTGCGGTACATGCCCGCTCGGGCATACACGCGCCCGACGATGGCCGCGAGCTCCGCGGTCATGGAGGGCACCCCCTCCCTCGTGATCGCGCCCGCAATCCTCTTTGCCAGCGGCTCCTCGCCGAAAAGCCTGAAGATATCGGCGAGTTCCCGCTTGCTGCACCGTTCGAGGATCAGGCGCGCCGTCGTGCCGCGGCGCCTGTCCATCCGCATGTCGAGCGGCGCCGCCGTGCTGAAGCTGAAGCCGCGCGATGGCGTGTCAAACTGAATACACTACACGCCCAGATCCTAGAGCACCGCGTCTACTTCCTGGATGCCTTCTTCCGCGAGGACGCTTTTCAGTTCGGTAAAGCTTCGCCGGCGCAGCCGCACATCCCATCCCTTCCGCTGCAGCCGCACCCGGGCGATCGCGAGCGCCTCATCATCCCAGTCAAGCCCTATCAGCGTCCCCGCGTTCCCGATCCGCTCCAGTATTCCCAGGCCGTGGCCGCCGCACCCTGCCGTGGCGTCCAGCACGCGCATCCCCGGTCGTAGCGCCAGCGCGTGCAGCGCCTCGTCGCACATTACGGGCATGTGCGCGTCATTCATCAGGAGACTGATCTGCTGTAAAAACGAAGGCTTTGGTGGCGCACCCCCGCGCAACCAATGCTGCGGCTCGCGGCCATCGTGGAGGCGAGCCTTCCCCCCTCGCGCACCATCTGCCGGGGAACGCCGCGCGCGCCTATCGCGGCCAGCGCCGAGGCGAGCCTCGGGCAGCGCGCGAGTATCTTCTCCGCGAGCGGATGCTTCACTCGCCCGCCCAGCAACTCGTCCTCGCCAAAGCTGATTCTTCTTGCCCGCGTGCCGCCGACCATTGTTTCCATGCCCACCTCCTTCGTGTCACAGTCCCACGTCAATGAGCTGCTCGGCGATCTCCTCGTAGTTGTTCCCGCGCTCACGCTCAAACGTGCGCCAGGACTCCTCATCCCAGATTTCAAAGCGGCTCAGCACCCCGACCACCACGATATCCTTCTTGATCCTCGCCCATTCGAGCAAATTCTGCGGAAGCATGATGCGCCCCTGCTTGTCGCACTCAACCTCACACGCCCCGGACAGGAAGAGCCTCGTGAAACCGCGCGCGCCTGCCTTGGTGAGCGGCTGCTCCTTGAGCTTGGTGACGAGCAGATTCCACTCGCGCGGCGTGAACACGAAGAGGCAATGCTCGAGCCCCCGTGTGATAAAGAATTTATCAATGTAGTTTTCGCGCAGGGTCTCGCGATATTTTGCAGGGATGATCAGCCGACCCTTGTTGTCAATCGAGTGCCTGAATTCGCCGTAAAACATGCTTGACACTCCATGGTTAAAACCATCTACTCCACAATGCTCCACCATTCCCCATTACGTGCCATAATATATACGAGGTACCCCACAGTGTCAATAAAAAAACACTTTTTTCTTATTTTTTTGTATGTTGTAGTAGAGGTATGTCTTTATGTCAGATTGGGTGGTTGTGTATCTGAAAAACAAGCGGGGAGACAAATTTACAGGCTATGAGGGGCGGCTACAGGCTGCAGGGTCCAACTAAAAGTTTCAGGCTGCGAGCTAATGCGTGTATTTCCCCTTGAACTTCTCGACGGGATATTTCTCGCGGTTCTTTCCGAGTTTCGCCGCAATGCAGGAACTGAGATCAAGGTTCATGGTGTGGCAGAGGCTCAGTATGTAGATCGCGATATCCGCGATCTCCTCCTCTATTTTCCCGCGCAGCTCCGGGTGCTCGGATTTCAGGCGCGCCTCGTCCACTTTCATCCATTGAAAGAGCTCCATCAGCTCCGCCGCCTCGATAGTGATCGACATGCTCAGGTTCTTCGGCGAGTGGAATTGCGCCCAGTCGCGCTCTTCGATAAAGCGGGCTACCTCCCCCTTCAGCCTTTCAACGGTTGCAGAACAGTCGTTCATGGAGCTCTCCCCTATTTCACGTGGGCTTCGAGTTTTTTCACAATCCGCTCGATCTCGGAAAGCAGATCCGACGGCAGCAGCTTGAGCAGCTGCGTGTCGCGGTGCAGCGACTTCAGCGTTCCGATGAGCCGCTTCACCACTGCCGTCTTTTTCTTCTCCCTGGCTTCGTCCGGATCGAGCTCCTCGCGCTGCCTGATAAGAGAGGTGAGCTCCTTGCGGACCTCGGCAGGCTCCTTCCCCTTCTCGAAAACGTCCCGGGTGAGCGTCGCCAGGCCGCGCGGGTCAAGATCGTCACGCTCCTTGGCGCGCCGCAAGAGATCGATCGATTCGTAGGCGGGGACGCGCGCCGCCTCGGCGGTGTTCAGGTAATCCTCCTTCAGATACGGCGCCCGCTCCTTCTCGAGAAAGTAGTACGACTTCAAAAGCTTGAGCGCGGTGCTCTTCCTGATGCCGATCTCCTTGGCCGTGTACGCTTCGAACGTCTGGTATCCCCACTGCCTGAACATCCTCTCCTTCCAGGCGGTGTAGAGCGATCTGCCGAGCTCCACCCACGATATCTTGAACTGCTTGGCGCTTTTGAGGATAAGGAACCGGAGCGACCCCTGGTCCATTCCCTCCATCCTTTGCTCGATCTGCTCCAGTGCCTTCGTCTTCAATGTGCTCACGATTCCCCCTTTTCTCGATTACTCGATAGCTTGATCGCTCGATGGCTTGATTGCTCGATAGCTACCTGTCAATACCTAACATTCTTGCGCCGGACCAATCCGTGTCGTATACTAGCCCCTGCAAAGTGAGAGGAGGTACACATGATGAAACAACATATAGCCGCGGCCATGATCATCCTCTGCGCCGCGACCGTCCTCGCCGGCGGCATGAAGGTGCGGGTCAACAAGGACGTCATCGCCGTGAGCCCCACCGGCATGCCCGGCCAGATCACGCTTTCCGCCCCGCCCGGGTCTGTCGCCGGCATGCACCCGATCCGTTTCACCGCCCAGAACAAGAAGAACGGTTTCGCCGCGGCCGGCAACGTGATGCCGGACGGCAGTTTTCTCGTCCATCTTGCCGCGAATCCGAAAGACACGCTCAAGATCGAGTTCGTTGGTGCGGATGGAGAGAAGAAAGAGCTGAAGGTGAAGATACCGAAGACGCTGCCGATGGCAGCCGTCCCGCCGATGCAGCAGGAACTCCGTACCGAGACGGTGACCGTTCCGGTCGGGGAACCCGCACCCGGGGCGCCCGCGAAGGAGGACTCGCCGCAGAGCCCTGACGGGATCACGCGGAGCGAAAAAGAGTTGAACGCCTCCGGGGTTATCGAGTAGCGCGCCTAATAGGCGAAGCGGATCTCTTCCTTCCTCACGGTGCCGTCGGGGCCGTGAATCGTGGAGCCGGTGAATGCCTCATCCACAAAATAGACGGTCCGCATGAGCGGCTTTTTACCGGGCCTGCCGGAATAGTAATAGTTCCACTTCCGATTGTAGCGGATCCCGTTCTCGGTGCGCACCGCCTTCCCCACCCCCAGGCGTTCGCGGGGAGCGCCGAATTTCCTCAATATCCGTTCATGGTCCGACAGCGGCCCCTTCTTTGAATGCCCGCCCGAACGGATGGCTTCCGTGAAGTGTTCAAAAAGCTCCCGGGCCCGATCGCAACCCTGCACACTCAATGCGAGCATGGAGATGACGAGGAGTGCCCTCCGCGAATGACAGTGACGCCGCACGCCGTCCATAATCGCCACCTCACTCGATCACGATATTGGTCATCGTCCGCAGCACACCCGGGATGTTCTGGATGCGCGAGAAGATGAACTCCCCGAGCTCATTCACGTCCTGCCCCTCGACAAGCACTATGATGTCGTATGGCCCGGTCACTGAGCTCGACGATTTCACTCCCTTGATTTTGGCGATTTCGCCCCGTATATCCATCGCCTTCCCCTGCGTCGTTTCCACGAAGATATACGCCGCTACGGACATGGCCCCCTCCTTTACTGCAGCCTGACGTTGAAAGCGATAAACCCCTTAACTCACGCACTCGCAGCGCCGCACACTCGTAGAACACACGTAACGCACACTGTGGCGCACATTTCAGTGTGCGGGCTTGTGTGTGTGCAATGCGTCCCCGCACCATCATAATATCAATAGCCCGTGAAATTGCAATTGAAAAGCCGCGCCCCATGCCCTACAATAATCCCGTTCCAATGCGCTCGCTGTCGCATCGCCGTTCCACCGCTCTCCACGGAGGTGCACTCATGTCCAGGTTGAAGAAGGGCCTCGCCGTCCGGTCCCTGTCCACGCTCGCGCTGCTCCTCGTCGCTGCCGTCTGTCTCGCCTCCGACAAGGCCCACCTCACGGTCACCTTCCTGGATGTCGGCCAGGGCGACTCCACCGTCATCACCTCCCCGGCGGGGAAAACGGTCATCGTCGACGGCGGTCTGGGGGGGGCGGGCTACAAGAAGAAGGACAAGGGAAAGACGGTCATCCTCCCCTTCCTCGAGAAGAACAAGATCAAAACCGTGGACTACATGGTCATGACCCACCCCGACTTCGACCATATCGGCGGATTCAACTACCTTCTCGATGAAACGAAGAGCGGGAGCAAATATCCGCTCACCATCAAGGAGTTCCTCGATCCAGGCTATCAGCATGGGACGATTCTCTACAGCGAGATCCTCGAATCGATCAAGCGGCGCCCGGAGCTCAAATACAGGAATCCGAAACGCGGCGACACGCTCGATCTCGGGGAGGGAGTCAAGGCCGAGATAGTGGGCCCCGACCACATCTACAAGGACCCCAACAACTCCTCAATCGTCCTGAAAATAACCTACGGCAAAATCTCCTTCCTCCTCACCGGCGATGCCGAGACCGAGTCGGAGCATGACATTATCAGGAACTACGGCGACGCGTTGAAATCCACCGTCCTC
>JAPLCY010000135.1 GCA_026391995.1 Candidatus Auribacterota bacterium | reverse complement strand
CGTGACTTCACCGATGTGCGCGACATGGCGCGGGCATACCACCTGGCGGCCGAGCGCTGTGAGCCGGGAGAGATATACAACATCTGTTCGGGGAAGGCGTACAGCGTGAGGGATATCCTTGACCGCCTGCTCGCCCTTTCGACGGCGAAGATCGAGGTGCGGCAGGATCCCGGCCGGCTCAGGAGATCCGATGTCCCGCTTATCCGCGGCGACGCGTCGCGATTCGCCGCGGCGACGGGATGGAAGCCCGAGTGCGACATCGACGACACGCTCAGGGATATCCTGGACTACTGGCGCGCGCAGGTTCGTGAGCGCCAAGTGTAATATTTCCGGTTGACCCCTGGGGTTGCAAAGGAGGAAATAGGTGACCCCGAGGAGGGATGGACAATATCCCATCTAGTAAATGGGGACAGGTTAGTCAACTCCCGGGGGCATGACGCTATGCCGGATAACGGATGGGGCTTGGAACCGATTTTGGGGGTCAAAAATCGCGGCTAAGGCCCTTTTTTAGGCCTGAAATAATCACATACAATTCCACAGCAACACTATATCGTGGTCCGACCCCAATTATCGTGGTTATTTCTCCCGCGAATGGATGGAACGGCACGGTTCTCCGCCTGACTCTGTTACTGCTGCACGGTCACTGTCTGGTCATCGAGCAGGAGGGCTCTCGCCGCGCTGGGAGGGACCCCCGCCGGCATCGCCGCCGCGTAGAAAGTCACGTCCTGCCCGGCGAGGGAGGCCGGCACCGCGCCCCGGAGCGTGGCCGACAGGGTGATGGGGCCGCGCGCATTCGGCACGCGCCGGTAGAGCGCCGTCATACCATTGGCGACCGATCCGTTCGGCTTGAGCGTGAACATCCCCGATGGCGTGCCCGCGACGAGGTAGAAGTCGAATGTCTGCGTGATCTTTCCCTCGAAGACCACGTCGTAGGCGAACCCCTGTCCCGCGATCATCGCGTCGGGAAGCATCTCGAGAGACGTGGCGCTCTTGATATTCGGGATCGCGTACTTCGGCCGGTTGTGGTTCCATCCCTCGAAGATGCCGAAGTGGGATTCCTGGTTCATGTTCGCGCTGTACTTCCATGGCTCGTCGAACATCTCGAATATGTGTCCTTCAACCTTGTTGGCGGTGAGCCAGGCTGAGATCGAATCGAAATAGGTCTTTGCGTTCGCCTCGCTCGGCTTGCATGTCCCGCCCCACCAGGTGCTGTTCCCCGCCGTCGCCCATCCGGTTTCGCCGATCACGACGGGTTTCCCGCCGGCCACGCCCTTCACCTGGTTGTACAAATTCTGAAAATAGCTGACCGCCGGGGAGCCCGGGTCGTCGCCGTGCCAGAACGGGTAGATGTCGCACCAGACCTCGTCCAGCGCGGCACATTGCGCGAGGGAGCCGTGGCCGATCCAGACGCCGTCGATCTGGCAGGTGGCGACCTTGATGCCCGAGAGGCCGTCGGCGTTGAGCCTGGACTGCGCGTAGGTCATGAGCTCCTCGATTCTTGCCTGCGTGAGGCCGTTCGGGTTGGCAGAGTCCTGGAGATTCTCGTTGCCGCAGATGATGGTGGTGACCGTGCCGGGATACTGTTTCGCCTGGGCGACAATTGAGTCTATCTCCGCTTTTGATGCGGCCTCGTCGTAATAGTTGGGCGCTGTTGAGTTCGGGAATCCCCATGCCCCCATGGCGACCTTCACGCCCTTTGCGTGCGCGGCCTGGATGATGTACTGGTTGCTGTACTGGATCGTCCAGGTTCTGATTTTAGTGAAGTGCGCGCTGATCAGCCCCATATCATTGAGGACGTCATTGTACGAGTATGATCCCCAGCCCGGGTTCGTCCCCGTGTTCGGATTGCCCTTGATGTACGGCTGGTAGCCCACGTGGACATAATCCTGAGGCGCGGCGCCGGCGGTAACCGTGGCGACGCATATGACAAACGACGCGAGGGCGAGAGTGTTCATGCGCATAACGGGCACCTCCTTAGTTACTAAAACAAGTTCTCTTCCGTTTTGTGTGGGTGCTTTTAGATTTCCTCCCCCTTTGAGGGGAGCCTGTCCCGAGCGCAGTCGAGGGAAGGATTAAGGTGGGGGGTACTTCAAAGGCATGTAAAATAGTATACTTCGATGTGCCCGCATGTGCAACAACAGGCAGTAACAGGCAACAACAGGCAGCAACAGGCAGCAACAGGCAGACTAAAGTCTGCCCTACGAGTCTGCCCTACGAGTCTGCCCTACGAGCCTGCCCCATGGTGGGATGACAGAGACCTGTAGCCGTTTCACGCAACATGTTTCCCTGAAGAATGATGGGGAATAATTACCCGTTTTAGCGGGTATTTATTCCCCATCTTGCAATCGTGCAGCATGTTACGTAAAACGTCTTGCACCCCTGTTACTTCGAGACAGTTCCGGTTGGCGGGGCTATGGTTGTTGACTGTGGTGTGGCAACAGGTGCCGCCGTATCTCCCTCATCATCACCGTGCGTGTGCCCTTTCCATTTTTTCCCGTGTTTCCCGCCCTTGTGCTCCTCGCGCATTGCGCTCATTTTCTTGAACTGCTCGGGTGTGAGGATTTCCTTCATTTGGAGAATCCCGCTAATCTCCTGGTCGATGCGCTGTGCTTCAATGCGCTTAAGATCGGCGCCGATACTTTCGATCTTCGCCTTGTCCGTTTTCTCCTTGTCCATCTCTTCGCGGAGCTCCCCGCGCTTGGCTTTGAGAGACTCTTCCAGGCCCTTCATGGCGCTTTTCTTTTCCTTGCGCTGCGCGTCGAGCTTCTGCTTCTGCTCCGGAGTAAGGTTGAGCTGCTCCAGCTGCTTCCCGCACCCCTTCCCCTTGTGCCATCCGCCGTCAGCCCCCGCCGGGCAGGGAGTCTGTGCGAAAACGGCTGCTGCCGAGAGGAGCAGTGCGCCCGCCGCCGGCACCGCCAGCGTTCCGATAAATCGTGTTCTCATCTCCGATCCCTCCTGTTGCGCCGCAACGACGCTGCTGCGGCATGGTTATATTTGTATGGGCAATGCGACCGCGCATCACCCCTTCGCCTAACTTTGACGTTGCTCGACCGGGGAAAGTTCCCGCTACATGAGATATTCTTCCAGCAGGGTGCCGAAGTTCACGGAATCGGCGCCGTTTCCATTGGCGCCGTTTCCCGTTCCGTTAGTGTCCTGGTACGCGAGGATCGAGAACTGCTCCTCGATATATTCGTGCAGTCCCTCGGTGTCGGTGAGCGACGCGCGTGTACTCCCAGGCACCGTGAGGGGCTCCCGGAGTACGGCGATGGCGATGATGACGGCCGCCGTGGCCGACGCCGCGGCATAGGCGGTCCACGGGACGTGGAAGGACCGCCAGACGCGGTACAGGGCCGCGCGCACGCCCCTCTCCTGCTCATGTTCGATCCCGAGCCGCACCTTCAGCCAGAGCGACGGCGGCGCGGTTTCCCTCGGCGCATTCCTGAGCGGATCGACGGCGGCGCGGCGCACAGCCTCCTCGAACCGCCGGCATCCGTCGCAGGCATCGAGATGCTTCACGACCTCTCCCCGCGCGTCCTTATCGAGCTCCCCGTCAAGGAAGTCCGATGCGAGGAGTTCCCTCGCCTCCGTGCATTTCATTGTATTGATCTCTCCTGCTGCGCGCGGGAGCACAGTGTTTCCCTTGCCCTCCTGAGCCTCGAGCGGACGGTGTTAAGGTTGACCTGGAGCACTTCCGCAATCTCCTCGTACCGCATCCCCTCGATTTCCCTCAGCACGATGCACGCCCTCTGGTCGGGGTTGAGAGTCTCCAGCATGGATCGTACACGCGCCTCATTCTGCTCCTTCTCGATTGCTTCACGGGTCCTATCTCGCCCGTCCGCGACCTCGATATTATCGTTGAACTCGACCTGCCCTGACCGCCGCCGCGTGGATTTTCTTGAGGCGTTGATCGCATTGTTGACCGTGATCCTGTAAAGCCACGTGGTAAACGATGACTCGAAACGGAACTTCCCGAGCTTCCTGAACACCTTCAGGAAAACGTCCTGGGCGACCTCCTCCGCATCGGCCCGGTTGCCGGTTACCTTCAGCGCGATGGTGTACACATAGTCGGATGTTGCCCTGTATATTTTCTCGAACGCGCCGATATCTCCTCCCGACGCCTCTATGAGGAGTTCTTTCGGTAACGGCTGCATGGATCCTTTCACTATCTTGGACACATTACGGGGGCAAATAGTTCCCCTGGCTTCAGAAGGATGTTCTGTCGTGGCGCACATACATTGTAGCGCGCATGGCCATGCCATGGATACACCTTATCTTATCGCATCTTTGCCCCGTAGCGCACACTGTAGCGCACACTTCAGCACACCCGTAGCGCACACTGTAGCGCACACTGTAGCGCACACGTTAGTGTGCGGTCGTTTGTGTGGCCTTTCGTGCGGCCTTTCGTGCGATCAATGTACCCGCACGCATGACATGGATTTTATTTCTTTTTTGTAGGGCACACCCGTAGCGCACACTGTAGCGCACACTTTAGTGTGCGGTCTCTCGTGCGGTCTCTCGTGCGGTCTTTTGTGCGGTCTTTTGTGTGGCCTTTCGTGCGGTCTTCCGTGCGATCAATGTACCCGCACGGATGACATGGATTTGATTTCTTTTTCGTAGGGCACACTCGTAGCACACACTGTAGCGCACACCCGTAGCGCACACTTTAGTGTGCGGTCTTTTGTGCGGCCTTTCGTGCGGTCTTCCGTGCGATCATTGTGCCCGTGTGTGTGGCAACAGGCAGTAACAGGCAGCAACAGGCAGCAACAGGCAGACTAAAGTCTGCCCTACGAGTCTGCCCTACGAGTCTGTCCTAAGAGCCTGCCCTACAAGACTACCCTACGAGTCTGCCCTGCATGGGGATAATGCGCGTATTTGCGATTGCTCCTGCCGCATGGAAGAAGTATGATTGTCGTGGCGATGCACAACGAAAGGAGGTCGCCGATGGTTGTCCAGACGGAAGGTGTGAGCAGGGGACTGCTCGTCTTTCTAGGGATCATCCTCATCCTCGCGGGATGTGCCGCAATCGGAATGCCGATGGTTGCCTCTCTCACCGTCGAGCTTCTCATAGGATGGGTGCTTATCATAAGCGGCATCATGCAGAGCATCTACTCATTCTCGTCCCGGAAATGGGGAAAATTCTCAATGAGGCTGCTGGCCGGTATCCTCTATCTGATCGCGGGCATGATGCTGGTCGCTCATCCGCTCCGCGGTGTCCTGACCCTGACATTCCTCCTGGGGCTGCTCTTCGTGCTCGAGGGGCTGTGCAAGATCATCGGCTCCATTCAGATTCGCCACGTGCTGAACTGGAAAGGTCTTTTCCTGAGCGGCATTCTATCCTTACTAATCGGCGTACTCATCTGGAGGCAGTGGCCATCCAGCGCGGTGTGGGTGATCGGCCTTCTCGTGGGGATCAACATCCTCTTCAGGGGATGGGCGCTGATCATGCTGGCGAGCGCGCTCCCCTCCGGGGGATCCGCGCAAAGATCTGCATTCTAACGCGGTTGAGTCATGCGGGATTAGCAGCTCCGCGGACTTTAGTACAAGCAGTCGCCGCCATCGGCACATGATTTGGAAATAGCGGATAGCATGGCAGATGGACCGGCTTGCTTATGCATAAGCGTGGCGATGGCAGGCAGGCGTTCTCACACCGTTCTGGCATGGGCGCTTGCCGTACTGGGTCACTTATGGGGAGCTCCCAACATTATCCCCCTCCCCCCTTGAGGGGAGCTTGTCCCGAGCGTAGCCGAGGGAAGGGTCGGGGTGGGGGGTGAAAATACCCACCGTAAGTGACCCCTTACTCTTTGCCTGTCCGGACTATGGCCGAATTTTCAGAATATTGGTATAATCCGGCTGAATTGTACTTGTATCAGGGTGAATGAATAGTGCCATAATGGCAGCTCCTCTCTGCAGGAGCGGGACAAACAGTGGGGGACAGGGGAGGTAGGATGAGATCGAAGCTCATATATCGTAACATCGTTTTAGCTGCACTAATCATGGCCGCGGCGCCGTTGTGCATAAGCGGATGCCGTTCATCCGGCAGGGTCACCGAGGAAAAAACCGTGTATAAAACACCGGGCGCCCCGGGAGAGCCTGACAAGGTCATCAAGGAGACCACGATCATCAAGGAAAAGGAATCCCATAGCGTTGTCGGTATGATGTTCATCATGCTCGGCGATGTCGTGGCATTCCCCTTCCGGATGATTGCCATGATGTTTGATACGATAATCTGATACCGCGGGCGTTGCCGTCCGGGAAGTCCTAATAGTGGCCTGAGCCCTGATCTTTTCCGGGCCTACCTTAGCGTACCGGTGACGCTCAGGACGTCCATGTCGAACTGGCTTGGATCGCTGCTGATGTTTTTCCCGAAATAGGCCCTGTAGACCCCTTTGCTGACCTCTGTCACCGTGGGATCAAAAACTCCATTTTCCAGAAGCACCGGCTGTTGATTGACGAAGGACAACCCGTCCTCCGAGACAAAGCTATAGATCCCCAGGGGGGCCTCCGTGACTTCAACGCCGATCTGTGCCGCCAGCACGAGGTATCTGCCGTCCGAGAGAATGGTCGCGGCCGGATCCACAAACCCGGTCAGCCTGGCGCCGGCCTCTTTTTGAAACGCCAGCCCGTTGGAGGAAATAGACGACATTATCCCCCACTTCGCCACAGGGTCGCCTGATACATAATAAATTCTCACCCTGCCATCCGGCAGCAAGATCGCCTCGGGGACCGACGCCCAGCCATTGTCGCCCGTAGTTTTCGAATCAATGCGCAACCCCTCTTTCACAAACGTGAGTCCGTCACTCGAAATCGCCGAAAATATCTTATGTATCGCCTGGCCGGGGCCGCCCTGGCCGTTGGCCCCTTTGTAGTACATCCTGAATCTGCCATCAGGCAGATCCACGACGCTCGCGTCATTTACCATAGATTCCTGGTCACCCGGAATATTCGACGGCGCAATCCGAACGCCGTCTTCCAGAGTGAAACTCAGGCTGTCAGGAGAAATAGCCGACACAATCCCGCCGGTCCCGCCATAGTAGAGCCGGTACCTTCCGTCTTTCAGCTTGTGTATGTACGGCACGCTTCCCCCATCTACCCGCGCCCCGCTGTCTTTAGTCCAGGAGATATCCAGCAGCGGCTCTGAATTCACGTTCACCTCGACGCTCGAATAGGTGAGGTTGCCAAAATC
>JAPLCY010000025.1 GCA_026391995.1 Candidatus Auribacterota bacterium | reverse complement strand
CGGGAACGGCATGACGGGGCCCACAAGCCCCCGTATCCTCAGGGACCTCGGCTGCGACGTGACATGCCTCTACTGCGATCCGGACGGCCGTTTCCCGAATCATCACCCGGATCCGACGCTGCCGGAGTGCGTCGAGGTGCTCCGCCGGGAAACGCTCCGGCATAACGCCGACGCCGGCATCGGTTTCGACGGCGACGGCGACCGCATCGGCGTCATAGACGAGACGGGGAGGATCATCTGGACCGACACCCTCCTCATCCTCTACGCCCGCGACCTGTTGAAGCGGCTGCCCGGCAGCAAGGTGATCTTCGACGTGAAATGCTCGCACCTCTGCGAGGTCGAAATCAAAAAGGCCGGAGGCGTGCCGATCATGTGGAAGACCGGCCACTCGCTCATCAAGAAGAAGATGCAGGAGGAGAGGGCCCCGCTCGCGGGCGAGATGAGCGGGCACGTCTGTTTTGCCGATAATTACTTCGGCTACGACGACGCGACGTACGCCGCCTGCCGCCTGGTCCAGATCCTCTCGCACACCAACAGGAAGCTCTCCGAACTCCTCGCCGACATACCGAAAACCTATACTACCCCCGAGATACGCGTCGACTGCCCGGACGAGAAGAAGTTCAGCGTGGTGGAGGAGCTGAAGGAGTATTTCAGCGCGCACTACGACACGCTCAACATCGACGGCGTGCGCATCCTCTTCAGGGACGGCTGGGGACTCGTCCGCCCCTCGAATACCCAGCCGGTGCTCGTGCTGCGCTTTGAGGCGGAAACCGAGAAGCGGCTTGAGGAGATCAAGGGGCTCGTGGCGAACAAGCTCAGGAAATATTTGCCGGGGATCACGATCTGAGGCCCCCGCGCACCCTATGGATGCCCTTCTAATTCTCGAGTTCAACAGCGTCGCGGGCGGGATCTTCATCACCGACCTGATGGTCAAGGAGGCCGCGGTCAGTATCCTTGACTCCCGCCCGGTCTGCCCCGGGAAATATCTCGTGACGTTGACCGGCGATATCGAAGCGCTCAAGAGCGCGCTCACCGCCGCTCGGGTATCGGAGCTCGGCGAGACGATCACCGAGGACTATCTCATCCCGCAGGTGCACCGCCACGTGGTCGCCGCCGTCAACCGCGTCCCCGAGTACGCGGGCGTCCGTTCGGTCGGCGTGATCGAGACGTACGGGATTCCCGCCTGCATCCGCGCCGCCGACGCGGGCGCCAAGGCCGCCGGCGTGGAGGTGATGGAGCTTAGGCTGGCGAACGCGCAGGGCGGCAAGTGCATCGTCGTGTTTTCCGGAGAGCAGGACGGGGTCGAGGCCGCCCTCGCCGCGGGCCGCGCGGCTGCCGTGGAGATGCGGGGGTTCATCAACGGCATTATCATCGAAAACCCGCACGAGTGCCTGCCGCGTTTCCTGGAATCGTAAAGGCAAAAGGGATCCGCGTAATCCGCGGTGAGAAGTTGTAGCACAGACTCGTAGCGCACACTCGTAGCGCACACTTGAGTGTGCGTTCATGTGCGATCAATGCGCGTTCATGTGCGTAAATTTAGTAAGGATACCAGATGAACATTGTCGATCAGGTGCGCCGGGCGGGTGTGGTCGGGGCGGGCGGCGCCGGTTTCCCCGCATGGAAAAAGATGAGCGCCAGGGCGGAATTCGTCGTCGCGAACGGCTCCGAGTGCGAGCCGCTCATCCGCGTTGACCAGCAGCTCATGACGGTGTTCGCCGGCGAGGTTGTCGAGGGGATGAAACTCGTCATGCAGGCCACCGGGGCGCGGAAGGGGGTCATCGCACTGAAGGAAAAGTACCACAAGGCCGTGATCGCCCTCCAGGGGTGCCCGGGGCGGGACGGGATCGAAATTCACCGCCTCGAAAATTATTATCCCGCGGGCGACGAGCAGGCGCTCGTGTGCGACGTCCTCGGTCGCGTGGTCCCGGAAGGGGGGATCCCTCTTGATATCGGCGTGGTGGTACAGAACGTCGGCACGCTCATCAACATCGCCCGGTCGGTCAGGGGCGAGGCGGTGACCCATCGCTGGCTCACGGTCGCCGGGGCGGTCAGAAAGCCGGCGACGCTGCTGGCCCCCGTCGGGGCTTCCGTCGCCGACCTCCTCGCGGCGGCGGGAGGCGTCACGGCGACGCCCTATGTTGTCCTGGATGGTGGCCCCATGATGGGTGCCGAGGCGGGGGGTGCGGTGAAGAAGACGACGACCAGCCTCATCGTCCTGCCGGCGGACCACAAGGTTATCCGTTACAAGCGAAAACCGTTAGAACTTGATGTGAAGAGCGCCCGCTCGGCCTGTGAGGGGTGCCGCTTCTGCACCGACATGTGCCCGCGCTTCCTCCTCGGTCACCGGCGCAGCCGGAACGTGAGTATCGGCGGCCGCCGGTCGCCAATATCGTTTCGCGCCTCGAGCTCGGGGGATACGATGTGGAGGCGCCGATGGCGCAGGGGACGTTGGAGGTCGGCGCCGTCTCAATCCTTCTGAAACAGCACGTCGGGGTCCCGTGCGTCCCGTGTGTGAAAGCGGGGGATACGGTAAAGGTCGGTGATATGATCGCGGATGTGCCGGAGGGGGAACTCGGGGCTCCGCTCCACGCGAGCATCAACGGAGCGGTTTCTAGCGTCAGCGCCGAGAGCATCGGTCTCCGCGCCTAATACCCCAGATCCTCGCCCACGAGGATAACCGTGATGCGATTCCCGCCCGGCTGGCGCCTGATCACCGACAGGACGTTGCAAATCCTCTCCGGCCCCGCGCAGTTCCGTTCGTCGCAGTTCCCGGTCTTATTGCACGGCGTCCGGCGGTCCAGTCTCCGGCAGTTGAGCGGTGCGGCGACGGTCTTGATTCGCGCGATGCCCGCGGCAACGTCCTTCACTATCTTGTTCACGCCCGCCACGATGACCACGTGCGCGGGCCCGAACGCGAGCGCCGCGACGCGGTTGCCGTAGCCGTCGATATTGACAAGCTCTCCCTCCAGGGTGATCGCGTTTGTCCCGCTAAAAAAGACGCCCGCCTCCAGGCTCCTGTGCCTGAGGGCGAGCCCCTCATCACGGGAGAGACCCTCGCGATAT
>JAPLCY010000046.1 GCA_026391995.1 Candidatus Auribacterota bacterium | reverse complement strand
GGGCGAGTTCACGCTGGCGATGGCCCTCGGGATCATACTTCTTTCGATCGCCCTGGCGATAAATCTCCTTTTGCACTATCTTAGACGGGGGTAGAATAGCTATCGAGCTATCGAGCTATCAAGCGATCAAGCTATCGAGTGATCGGGTATGTGATCAGGATCAATGATAACAGCCGAGGGATTGACAAAATCATACGGGTCGGATTTCACCCTCTCCATCGAGCGCTTTGAGTGCGCCGGGGGCGAAGTCACCGCGCTCCTCGGCCCGAATGGATCGGGGAAGAGCACGCTGCTCGGCGTGCTCGCGGGGCTCATCTCCGCCGACGGCGGCGTGATCCGCATGGGCCGCGTGCAGCTTCGCGCGGGCTCGCCGGCGGGCCTCGAGTGGAGGCGCGCCGTGACGCTGGTTCTCCAGAAGCCCTTCATGTTCGACGGGACGGTCGAGGAAAATGTCGGCCGCGGGCTCGCCTTTCGCGGCGTGGCGTGGCGCGAACGGAGACGCATGGTCCGTGATGCGCTCGAGTGGGCGGGATTGGCCGGCCGGCCGGGGCTGTCCGTCTCGCCGGCCGGGTCGCGCGCATTGTCGACGGCAGGATTGTATCTATTGATTCCACCGCAGACGCGGTGAAAACGGCACAGGGAGGCTCCGATGAGTAAGGCACGAACGGTCTACGCGACCTGCCCCCTTTGCGGGGCGATGCTCGAGGTGAACATTGAGAATGGCAGGGTGGTGCGGCATTTCGAGGCGAAGGAGAAGGGGAGCGCGGACGAGCTCCTGAGCGAGGGCCTCAAGGCGGTGCGCGAGGGGGCGGCCGCGCGCGAGGAGAAGTTCAAGACCGCGCGGGAACACGAGAAGGGGAAGATCGACCGGATAGACGGCCTCTTCAAGGAGAAGAAGAAGGAGGTTGAGGATTCGGGCGACACGAGCAGGCCGATCCGCCAGATTGACCTCGACTGAGCGGCGCTACGTCACGCGTGAGAAAGCCCACGCTTTCTGCTGCAGGATGTTACACGAACATCCCCGCGATCGTGCCGGTCATGTACGAGGCGAGCAGGCCGCCGAACATCGCCTTCAGACCGAGCTTGGCCAGGTCGTGCCGCCGCGAGGGGGCGAGCGCACCGATCCCCCCGATCTGGATGGCAATGGAGCTGAAGTTGGCGAAGCCGCAGAGCGCGTACGTCACGATGACGTAGCTCCGATATTGAAGGTGCACCCCCTTGGCGGCGAAGTCCGCGAGGTGCAGGTAGGCCACGAACTCGTTGATCGCGAGCCGTTCCCCCAGCAGCGTTCCTATATTCATGCAGTCCACCCATGGCACGCCCATGATCCAGCAGAACGGGGCGAAGGCGTAGCCGAGGAGCATCTGCAGGTTGATCTGCCACGCGGTGCCGCAGAGCCAGTTGACGAGGGCGCCGCACTTCTCGACGCCGAAGTTCACCATGCTGATGAGCGCGATAAACGCGAGGAGCATCGCGGCGACATTGAGGGCGAGCTGCAACCCGGTGGCCGCCCCGCTGGCTGCCGCGTCGATGACATTGGCGTTTGTCTCCGGGAGACAGAGCTTCGCCCCGCCCTTTGTCTTGGGGACGCCTGTTTCGGGATAGATTATCTTCGCCATGACGATGGCCGCCGGGGCCGACATGATGCTCGCGCTGAGCAGGTGGCCGGCGATGTCGGGGAAGTAATCCTTGAGCATCCCGACGTACGCGGCCATGACTCCCCCCGCGACCGTGGCGAACCCCCCGACCATGACGCACATCAGCTCCGACATAGTCATCTCCTCGACGAACGGCCTTACCACGAGGGGCGCCTCCGTCTGCCCGAGGAAGATGTTCGCGGAGGCCGAAAGGGTCTCCGCGCCGCTCGTGCGCATGCAGCGCTCCATTATCCATGCGACGAACGCCACCACCCGCTGCATGATTCCCAGGTGGTAGAGGACGCTCATGAGCGCTGAAAAAAAGATGATCGTCGGCAGCACCGAGAAGGCGAAGTACGCGCCGGTCGAGGCGACGTAACCCGCGACCTGCTTCACCGGCATGTTTGACCCCGCGTCGCCGAGGCCGATGGGGACGTTGTTGCTCACGAGGTTGCCGAAGATGAATCTGGCGCCGTCGCCGGTGAAGCTGAGCAGCCGCACGATCGCGTCATTCATCATGCTGAAGAACCACTCCCCGGGGCCCATGGGGAGATTGAAGGCGGACTTGATGGAGGTGTTGAGGGGGCTGTTCGGGAGGACGATGAACGCGAAGAAGAGCTGCAGCATCGTGCCCCATATCACCACGCGGAAACTGATTCTCCGCCTGTTGTTCGACATCAGGAAGGCGATCCCGAGCATGACGAACATGCCGAGCATGCTAATGAGCTTTTCCATGAATCATCCCCCTTAAGTGTTGAGTTGCGAATGACATCGTGTGTGTCATGATGATACGTCCCTGGTCTCCGCCGGTGCAACAGATATTTGACGCGGTTCTATCGCCGCTCCAGACTGACGCCCTTGAACACGAGATCGGATGTCCCGTGCGCGTACACGCAGAACTGCACGCGGCGGGGATTTTTGAGCGTGAAGTCGAGAGTGAAGGCGCGGTCCTGTCCGTCTTTTTCGAAGTCATCTCCGGAGAGGTCGCGCGAGCGCAAGGCCTCTTCTGCCGCGAGCCCGGTGACCGAGATCCGCGCGACCGGCTGCCGCGGCGTCGCGTCGCGCGCCCCCAGCATGAAGGAGGCCCGCCACCCCCCTGCCGCGAGGCGCGCGTAGGGTCCGGAGGCGAGCATCCCCTTCCGATGGCCGGACTCAAGTGTATCCTCACGCGGGGCGCCCGTGCGGTCGGTCGGCGGGCGCATCGCGCTCTTCATCTCGCGCGGGGTGAATGAGCGGCCCTCGTCGAGGGGCTGGATATCATGCCGGTAAATGCGTATGAAGTCGACGCCGCACTTCGTGAACGCGTAGGCGAGGGGCAGCGCATCTATCATATCAAGCTGTTTTTGATCCCGTATCCTGACTCGCTCGGCGTGGGGCAGGATGATCCAGTCCGCCTGCGGCAAGTGACCCTGATTGATGAGGATATGGCAGGGGCGGGACGGTTTCTCATTGTCCCAGTAGTAGCGGAACTCGGCCGAGTTGCCGAAGACAAATATTGAATCGTCCTCACGGGCTCTCGATTTCATGCAGGCGGCCGCCTCGCGCGTTCCCGTGCGGGAACCCAGCGGGGTGAAACGGGAGACGCCGCGCGGGCCCCCGACGAGCATGTTGCAGTAGATTTCGTAATCGGGCGCAACACGCATCAGCGGCGGCACTATGGCCGCCGCAATGACGATACATGCGATTGCATTAAGCACAGTCGCGGCCGCGGGGGACCGCTCCGGCGATACCCGGCAGGCGATCGCGTTGATGATCCAACCGAGCGCGATCGCCGCGAGGAGGCACACGAATGGCATGGCGGGATCGATGTAGCGGAATCCCATCTTGTGCCCCATGCTCATGACCCCGATGAAGACCGCCGGTGTGACAAGAGACAGGAGGGCCGGTGACCATCCGGGCGCCCTTTTTCGCACCATGCCCATGACACGGCCGATGCCGAGGATGGCGAGCAGCAGTATAAGCGGGGGGGTGCATATCCCGAGCATGAACAGGTAGAACCAGCGCGGCGGGCGCGACACCAGGTTCCCCATCCAGTCTTTCAGGTGCCCCATCTCCATAACGTGGTACACCCTGGTTGTATGCAAAAGCTCATTGGCGATCGGCCGCTGGAATAGCTGAACGAAGGAAAGGATCAAAAGTATGAGAAGCAACACGCGCATGATGCGAGGTCGGGCGGGGAGGAGCTCCCTCACCCCGCGCCCCCGGCGCATGCCGGCAACAGCGAGAATAATGATGAGCGCCGCCGTGACCGGTATCCATGGGAATGACGAAATCATGAGAATCGCCCTGCTGACCGGCACCACCTGCGGGAGATACTTGGTGCTCTTGACCCAGATGAGCTGAGAGGGATCGCTCCAAAGCTTCGTAAAGAGCGTGAAGTGGATGGCCAGGGCGAGGCCCAGCCAGCCGAGGTCGCTCGGCTCCCAGAGCGCCAGCGACCGGCGCCGGTCCCATCCGCGCGCGAGCGCCTTCCAGAGAAACAGAATGACCGGAACGAGCACGGCGGGGGATTTGGTGAGGAGGGCGAAGGCGAACGCCACTGATGAGGCGACCTTCCATCCCATGCGCCGTTGCTCCGTGTAGGCGAGGTAGAGGAGGATCGAAAGGGTGAAGAAGAGCGTCAGCGTCGAGTCTATGTGGGCGTTTCGCGAGAGATCTACATGCGATGGAAAAAGGGAGAGGAACACGGCGGCCCAGAATGCCGTCGCGTCGCCGAACGCGATGCGGCCGATGAGATAGAGGAGGAGGCACGTCGCCGTGCCAAGGATCGCGATCGGGAGGCGCGCGGCGACAATGGGATTCAGGCGGTTCAGCGAGGTCGGGGAAGTGTGGTCTCCGAGATAGAGATAGGATACGCCCATGAGCGCGGCCGGTATGAGGCCGGGATGGCCGAGGCGTTCGGTCGCCTTTATGAACTCCCCGGCCTGGAGATGCCGGACCAGCCTGTGCCCGCGGTCGATCCAGAGCATCGCGTCGGGGTTCATGCTGTGCCCGTTCAGGTCCCAGAGGCGCGGGATCCCCGCCGTCACAAGCACCACGAGGCTCAGGAGGACGGTGCGGCCGTGGCGGTCGCGGAAATTTCTCAGGCGAGTGAGCGGATCTTTCAGGTTGAGGGCGCATTTCACGAGCGCCAGGATGAGGAGGATGGTCAACGGCTGGCGCACGTTATGAGAGGAGAGCCTTATTTGCGGGAGGAGACGGATTCGCAGATCAATGCCGCCGGCATACATTATGTATACCGCACAGAGCGCGCTGATGAGGATCAGTATGTTGAGGAGCCGGTTGAGCGCTCTGGAGGGCGAGGTGCTCATTGCGGGTTATGATAACTGATACCACAGTGCGGGTCAAGTGGGAGTAATGGGTCGATTACGGGGGGGATTGCAAA
>JAPLCY010000232.1 GCA_026391995.1 Candidatus Auribacterota bacterium | reverse complement strand
GAATAATCCCTCCTCGCGCGCCAGCCTGCGGGCGGTTCTGAAGGCGTCGCGGTCGGCTACCTGAATTATCTTGTCAACGACTTCTCTATTGAGAACTGCCGGGATGAAACCAGCGCCGATTCCCTGAATCTTATGCGTGCCCGCGGATTTCCCCGAAAGGACCGCGCTCTCTTTCGGTTCAACCGCCACAACGAGGATTCCGGGATTGTGCCGTTTCAAGACCTCGCCGACGCCGGTGATTGTTCCGCCGGTGCCCACGCCGGCGACAAAGGCGTCTACCGCTCCATGTGTCACGTCGAGTATCTCGCGCGCGGTCGTGGTACGGTGAATCTCCGGATTCGCAGAATTATTGAACTGCTGAGGCATGAAGCCGTGCGGTGTTTTCTCAAGGAGTTTCTCCGCCTTTGCAATGGCTCCCTTCATCCCCTCAGCGCCGCGCGTGAGCACCACCTCGGCGCCGAAGGATTTCAGTATGTATATCCTCTCCAGGCTCATTGTCTCAGGCATCGTGATAATACAGCGATATCCCTTCACGGCGGCGACCATTGCCAGTCCTATGCCGGTGTTGCCGCTGGTAGGTTCTATGATGGTTGAGCCTTGCCTGAGGAGTCCCTTCTGCTCGGCATCCTCGATCATACTGAGGCAAACCCTGTCCTTGACGCTTCCCCCGGGATTGCACATCTCCAGCTTGGCGAGTATCTGTGCCGAGCCATGCGCAATAACCCGGTTCAGCCTGACCATAGGGGTGTGGCCGATGAGCTCTGTCACGTCGCGGGCTACCCTGTCGGAGAACGGCATGTTAGCCCCTCCCCTTGAATACGGCCAGGAGCAGGTACGATATCAGAACTGCAAGGACTGGTGTAAGCGCCCAGATGAGGAGCGTCTTCCTTGTGACTTGGTGATTCATCGTACACCTGTGCCCGTTCTTGATGCAGCTGACGGCAAAGATGGAGAATATGTTCAACTGTACCAGGGATTGTGGAACCCCCGCCATGGAGGCTACGAGCAGCAGGCTGGCCGTGACAAAGCACACCAGCGTGCTCGAGATCAGCCCCAGGGGGACAATTTCGGAGCCCGCTGTCTCGAGAGGGCCAGTGCCCATCGCCCAGGCCCCCACGCCGAACAGCGGGGCGACGGCAAGCAGCCCGGTGGATATCCGCACGATCCCGGCGCCGTACAGCGGCCCCACTGCGTTGGCGACGTTGTTAGACCCGATTGCAAAGGCGACGTAGCACCCAGCGGCGAGGGTAGTGATCCTGAGCGCCTTCTCGTTAGTGAAAACCCTCTGGTAGAGGTGGAGGTTTCCGGAGGATGGGGGATAGATGATCCTGTACAGCGCAAAGGTCAGCGCGTACGAGAGCAGGGGTAGCAGGATCCAGAGCGGGAGTATCTTGAAGAACAGCGTTGCGCAGTTGAGATGCCGGAAATACAGCCCGGCGCCGGTGATCGCCCCAACGGTCACCTGACTTGTGGACTGCGGTATGCCAAGGATGTTCGCCAGGAAGAGGCTTATCGCCGATGACGCGAGAATAACCAGCGCGACATCGGCGGTCAGCAGTCCGGTTGGTAGCAGCCCCTTGCCCAGTGTAACTGCTACATTGGAACCCAGCGTGATCGCCCCGAGGATCACGAAAATGCCAAAGAGCAGCAGGGCGCGCGATTTTGCTATCAGCCTCGCACCGTGCGGAGCGGCGAATGAGGGCGCGAGCCCGCTCGCGCCCATATTCATCGCAAAGAACACCACCACGGCGATAAGAATCAGACGGACTATCATTGTACCCTGTTCCGTTCAGCGGTCAGATGCCTGCGCCGCCGGTGAGCGGCCTGGTGTGGATCCCGCACTCGCCGCCGCACTTGCTCGTCCCGATCCAGCGGCCGGCGCGTTCGTTGTTGTCGGACGTAATGTGTGAGCACGGCTTGCAACCGAGTGACCTGTACCCGCTGGCGTAGAGGGGGTTGACAGGCACGCCGTAGATCGCCAGGTATTGCCAGACCTCCCTCTCCTTCCAGGTCAGGATCGGATTGAGCTTGATAAGGCCCCTGTCCCGTTCCTCGACCTCCTTGAAATCGGTCCTGGTCCGCCCCTCGGTGCAGCGGAGGCCGGTGACCCAGCATTTGACGCCCATCTCTTTAATCGCCCTCCGGGTAGGCTCGACCTTGAGTATGTCGCAGCAGCGATCCGGATCGGTCTTGTAGAGTTCGGGCGGGATCTCGGCGTCGTTTTTGAACACCCTCAGCTCCGGATAGCGCCGCACGGTCTCCTTCATGAACGTGAGGGTCTTCGCCGGCTTGAAGCGCGTGGTTACGATAAATCCTTTGATATCGGGGCTCACCCTTTTTGCGAGATCCCATGTTACACAGGAATCCTTCCCCAGGCTGTTTGCCACGGCAAGCCCGTCTCCGTAGATCTTGTACGCCTCGCCGATAAGCCAGAGAGAGCGGTCAACCTTCTGCTTGAAGTTGAGCTCTTCCACCATCGCTTTCACGTCATCATTGATGATGAGCGCTTCCATGAAAACCTCCCTTTTTGTTGGGGTGAAGTGCGCGTGACCCATTGCATGTCGAGGACCCCCCTCGCTTCTCGACGGTCACGCGGTATGCGTCCCCCGCGGAGACAAACTTGATGATGCTGTGCCCT
>JAPLCY010000387.1 GCA_026391995.1 Candidatus Auribacterota bacterium | reverse complement strand
CTCTACGAAGCTGACCTATTATTTACTATACCATACGGCGCTGGCGGGGGAACAGGTTTTTTGGCATAATGACGGCTCGCAGGACCAGATGAATCCCGGAACCCGCGCGATCGTCGCATGCTGCTGCCTCTCCCTGCTGTGCATCCTCGCCTACGGCAGGTCGCTGACCGCGCCATTCGTCTGGGACGACGATACCCTTATCGTGCAAAACCCGGCGCTCGGAAGCGCCCGCTTTTTCCTCGACGCGTTCTCGACTGTGTACTGGCGTCAGGGCCCGTTTCCCGAGGATTACCGGCCGTTCGAGGCCTGGTCGTACGGCATCGATTCACTCATATGGCCGGATAACCCCCTCGGCTTCCACATCAGCAATCTGCTCATACACATTATCAACTGCGTCATCCTCTATTTCCTGTTCCGCCGCGTGACCGGCAGCGAGCGGTGCGCCCTTCTCGGGGGGGTGCTGTTTGCCCTGCACCCGATTCACAGCGAGGCGGTCATCTGGGTTCAGAACCGTTCCGAACTCCTTGCCGCCGCGTTCATCCTTATATCGCTCTGCGCGTGTCTCAGGTACCTGCGGAACGATGGCCGCGGCACGCGCTGGTACGCCCTCTGCCTCGGGACCTGCTCCTGCGCCGCCCTCACCAAGGAGAGCGCGCTCATCCTCCCCCTTCTGGCGGCGGCGCTGCTCCCGTTCAGCGGCGGCACCACCGCTCGCCGGAGAAGCTGCGTGGGAGGGCTCGTCATCGTCGCGGCGGCCTGCGCCGCGATCAAACTCGGCATTGCCATATGGAGCCCGCTCCCTGCGCTCTCTCTGCCGCCCGTGTATGGGACGCTTAAGCATCTTTACGCCGTTGTGCGGACCGCATGGTGCTACCTCGGGATGCTCGCCCTGCCGATGAACTTTTCCATCGACCGCTACTTCGTCCCGCCCGTCCCTCCGTACCCCATCGGGTATTCTTGCGCGGCTGCGGCTCTCCTGTTGTGTCTCGCGATAACGCTCCTTGCGTACCGCGCACACCGGACACCCGGCCTGGCGGCGGCGATCCTCCTTATCGCCCTCATCCCGGTCGCCAACATCATATACATCGCGGGCAGGCCGCTTTCCGAGGGGAGATGCTATGTCCCCTCAATGGGCTTCTGTCTCCTGGCCGCCTCCGCGATCGAAGGACTCCGGCGGATCCGTCCCTCCAAGCGGTTGCCCCTCCTTATTGCAGCCGCGCTGGCAACGGCGTATCTCCTCATCACCCTGATGCGCGCGGAAACCTGGCGCAATGAAAAAGTGCTGTGGGAACGCACGACCGAGGTTTCGCCTTCAAGCTGGAAGGCGAAGCTTTTCCTCGCAAAGATATACAGGGAGGAGGGACGTTACGACGAGGCTGTTTCTCTCCTCAAGCGGATTTTAAGAACCGTCACGCCGCGCCCGCCGATGGCGTGTGTCGACCTCGGCCGTGTCTACGACGAGATCGGGTGGTATCCCCACGCGAGGGAGGCATATGAGCGCGCCGTCGCCGCGGACCCGCTCTACC
>JAPLCY010000139.1 GCA_026391995.1 Candidatus Auribacterota bacterium | reverse complement strand
CGGTAGCTTACTGACCTCTTCGAATAACTGCATTAACTCTGAATTCTGGCTCCTGAGCAGTTACGACTCTTTACTACCGCAGTTCGAGTTCCAACTGTTCCAGCCTGTACATCTCATCCCGCAGCTCGGCGGCCGTTTCATAGTCGTACCGGGCGGCGGATTCCCGCATCTTTTTCCGCACGGCCTGAATCCGCGTCTGGAGCTCCAGAATGCTCTTCACCCCGGCCGGCTCCTTTGCGACCGTCGCGTAATCGGCCTCGCAAAGGACACCGATCGTATCGTGCAGGGCCTTCTGCACCGTCTGCGGCGTGATGCCGTGCTCCTGGTTGTACCTGAGCTGGCGCCCCCGGCGGCGCGACGATTCCCGCATCGCGGCCTCGATCGAACGGGTCGTCGCATCGGCATAGAGAATCGCTCGGCCGTTGATATTGCGCGCCGCGCGGCCGCACGTCTGTATGAGCGAACGCTCGGATCTCAGGAACCCCTCCTTGTCCGCGTCGAACACCGCCACGAGAGACACCTCCGGCAGATCGAGCCCCTCCCGGAGCAGATTGATGCCGACAAGGACGTCGAACGCGCCCCGGCGGAGGTCGCGGAGGATCTCCATCCTCTCGATCGTGGGGATATCGGCGTGCAGGTAGCGCACCTTGATCCCCTCCTCCCCGAGAAACTCGGCGAGCTCCTCGGACATGCGCTTGGTGAGCGTCGTCACGAGCACGCGCTCGCCGCGGGCAACCGTGGCGCGGATCTCCACGAGCAGGTCGTCCACCTGGCGCAATGCCGGCCTCAGGATGATCGCCGGATCGACCAGGCCCGTCGGGCGGACGAGCTGCTCCACCACCCTCCCCGCGCTCTTCTCCCGCTCGTACTCTCTGGGCGTCGCGGAGACGTAGATGACCTGGCGCGCCAGCGTCTCAAACTCGCTGAACATGAGCGGGCGGTTGTCGAGCGCGGAGGGGAGGCGGAATCCATACGCCACGAGCGTCTCCTTCCGCGAACGGTCGCCCCGGTACATCCCCTGGAGCTGCGGGACGGTCACGTGGCTCTCGTCGATAAAGATCAGGCAGTCGTCGGGGAAGTAGCTGAGGAGCGTCGCGGGGGGCTGCCCGGCCTGGCGGCCATCCAGGTGCCGCGAGAAATTTTCAATCCCCGCGCAGAAGCCGAACTGCTCCATCATCTCAAGGTCGTACTCCGTCCGCTGGCGGAGGCGCTGGGCCTCGACGATCTTCCCCTCGCCCGTGAGCTCGGCGTGCCGCGCCTCGAGCTCCTCCCTGATGCCGTTTAGCGCCCGGCGGAGACGATCCTCGGGCGTCACGTGGTGACTGGCGGGATAAATCGCGGCGGCGGTGGGTGTGCTCAGGACCGCGCCGCGCAGCGGATCGATTACGTGCACCCCCTCGACGGCGTCCCCGGAAAAAGAAACCCGGATGGCGTGCTCCTCCTCGTGGGCGGGGAAGATCTCCACCACATCCCCCCTCACGCGAAAGGTGCCGCGATGAAAGTCAAAATCCCCCCGCGCATATTGTATCTTCACCAGCCGCTGCAGGAGCTCGTCCCTGTCCAGCGTCATTCCCTTCTCCACGGCGACATGCATCCCGCGATAATCCTCGGGAACGCCCAGGCCGTAGATTGCCGAGACGCTGGCGATAATCACCACATCCCGGCGCTCCGAGAGCAGCGTCGTCGCCTCGTGGCGGAGGGTGTCTATTCGCTCGTTGATGGCGGCATCCTTTTCAATGTAGGTGTCGGTCTGCGGGAGGTACGCCTCGGGCTGGTAGTAGTCGTAATAGCTGACAAAGAAACCGATCCCGTTATGAGGGAAAAGCAGCTTGAATTCCTGGAAGAGCTGGGCGGCAAGGGTCTTGTTCTGGGCAAGGACGAGCGCGGGGACGCCCGCGCGCGCGATCACGTGTGCCATGGTGAACGTCTTGCCGGAGCCGGTCACGCCGAGCAGCGTCTGGTGGCGCACCCCCTGTCGCACGCCCGAGCTCAACGCGGCGATGGCCTGCGGTTGGTCCCCGCAGGGGTTGAACCCCGAAACGATGGTGAATGCCGCCATAGCCGTCGGCGCCGCAGAAACAGCCGCCCTCCGTTCAGATCCTGTCAGTGAGGTAACAGAGAAATGCGAGCACACCGGCAACCGAGATTACAAGAGCTCCTGCGGTGCGGAGCTGCTCTCCCCTGTCATGCAGCACGACAAGGTGCGCGGCGATGAACGGCCCGGCGATCGCGCACGCCCAGAGGAGCGCGGCAATGGCCGCGACGAGCGCGCTGCGCAGCGCCCGCAGGCACCACGGGGAGTGACCCCCTTCCCTTCCCATTGTCCTTATCCCCTACCGCTTCCCCATGCCGTCGAGCAGCGTTTTCGCCCGCGCGTTCCCGGGATCCGCCTTGAGGCACCGCTCCAGGTAGTCGCGCGCCCCGCGGTAATCAGGTTTTCCAAGATATATCTCCGCGAGGCAGAGGAACGTCCCGGGATCATCCGCCTTCCGATCGAGGGCGGCGAGGCACTCCCGTTCCGCCTCGGCGGTCTTTCCCTCCGTGAGGAGCAGCGTGCCGCAGTTGAGATAGGCCTCCGCGTCCGAGGGGGCATACTCCTTGGCGTAGCCGAACTCCCTCATTGCCTCCCGCACGCGTCCCATGCGCGCAAGATACTTGCCGAACGCGTTACGGTAAAGGGCGGCGCGTGGATCGAGCTGCACGGCGAGCTTGTACTCCCTGTCGGCAGGGCCAAGCTCCTCGAGCCCCTCACAGGCGCGGGCGAGCTGCAGGTGCGCCGGGGCTGATTCGGCCCGCGCGTCGATCACCCCCCGCGCGACCACCGCCGCGTCGCGGTAGCGGCCGGCGGCGATGAACTTCATGGCGGCCGCGATCCCCTCCGTTGCCTGGACGTCCGTCATCGGCCCCGTTGTGCGCTCGACGGCCGGCCGCGCCTTCTTCGGGCCGAGACAGTGGACCGTCCCCTTCGTGGAGCCGATCAGCAGCAGTTCCCCCGCGAGCGTCGGCGAAGAGATGAGCTTCGCCGGCAGTTGGTACTTCCAGAGCTGCCTCCCGCTTTTGGCATCAATACCGCAGAGCGATCCGCTCACGCTCCCCAGCACCGCTCTTCCGGCAACCGCACAGGGGGAGCCGACGATTTCATCCCCCACCCCCGCCTTCCAGAGACGCTGGCCCGTGACCGCGTCCCAGCAATAACCGCTCCCGTCGGACGCGCCGACGATCACGCGCCCTCCCTCGATCGCCGCGGCCCCGGCGATTCCCTTGGCGGTCTTGGCCTTCCATGTCTCCTTCCCGTGATCGGCGTCCAGGCAGTGCATGACGCCGTCCGTGGTGCCTACGTAGAGCCTGCCGCCGGAGGCGGCAGGTGCGGCGTGGATCGCCGCCTTGAGATCAGATTTCCATTGCTGGCGGCCATTCTGGGCATCGAGGCAGTAGAGACATTTGTCGTCGCTGCCGAACCAGAGCAGGTCACAGAGCAGGTCATCCACGACAATCGGCGTAGAGAGGATCTCGCCGCGCACGCCCGCATCCCACACATCCTTGCCGTCGGCGGCATCCAGGCACGTGATTCGCTTGTTCAGCGCCACGACGTACACGCGCCCCGCCGCGCACGCGGGTGAGGCGGCAATCATGGCGGGGATCCGTTTCTTCCATAGCTCATCGCCGCTGGCGGCGTCCAGGCAGTATAGCACGGCGCGAGACTCGACGCCTTCGGGGCCGCCCTCACTGACGCTCGATGGAAAGAACACCCTCCCCCCGGCCACCGCGGGGGTGCTCAAATCCTTGTGCCGCGCGTCAAACCGCCAGAGTTCCGTCCCGCGCTTCAGGTCAAGGCAGTAGAGAAATCCGTCATCGCCGGTGATATAGGCGCGTCCCGCCGCGACAACCGGCGTGCTCCGGACTTCACCCCTCGTCTTGAATCTCCACAGCTCCTCCACTGCGCCGGGGATCACCCCCTCGCCGCCCTGCCGTTGGGGCCCGCCGCGAAAGAGAGAGACCTCAACTGCGGCAACAACACTCCCCGGGAGCCACAGGAGCAACAGAATGACAACGCACCGGCAACGCAACGGGCGCACAATCATACTATCTCCTCACCCCTTCCTGACCAGACGCGCCGCGTAGGCGCCGTCGCAGCCATCGCGGTGCGGAAGCATGTGCAGCTCCTCTTCCAGCGTCGCCGCGTGGTGCGCGGACACAAACCCCCGCACCAGCTCTTCGTTTTCCTCGGGCTCGACACTGCAGGTGCTGTAGACGAGCACGCCGCCGGCCCGCACACTGCCCCACGCCGCATCGAGGAGGGAACGCTGGAGGAGCGCGAGCCTCGCGATATCATCCGGCGTGAGCCGCCACCGCACCTCGGGCCTCCTCCCGAGCACGCCCGTGTTGGAGCATGGCGCGTCGAGGAGAACGCGGTCGAACCGCGCGCCCCCGCCGCACGCATCCGGCTCGCGCGCGTCACCCACCACGGTGCGGATCGACCGCACGCCGAGCCGCCGCGCGTTTGTCTCTATCATCGCGACCTTCTCGGGGGTGCGATCCACGCAACAGATCTCGACCGCGTCCCCGGTAAGTTCCGCGATCGCCGTCGCCTTGCCCCCGGGGGCGGCGCACAGGTCGGCGATCCTCTCCCCCTTGCGTGCGGAGAGGAACCTGGCGATCCGAATCCCGGACAGGTCCTGCACCTGAAAGAGCCCCTCGCGGAAGGCGCCGATCTCCCCGAGCGGCCGGGAGAGACCTCCCAGGCGCACCGCCGCCTCATCAGCCTCGATCGGCGCCGCGTCCACTCCTTCCCGTGCGAGGGCCGCGATCAGCGAATCGCGATCGGTCTTCAACGTGTTGACACGGACTGTAAGGGTCGGGGTTCTGTTGTCCGCGATACAGAGCGCCTCCGCGGCGTCATACCCCCACCGCCCGATCCACCGCTCCACGAGCCACTGCGGATGCGAGTGGAGTACCGCGCAGTGGCGCGCAGGGTCCGCCTCCCGCGGGGGGAAAGCGAGCGCGGAAAGTGTGCGCGATGCCTGGCGCAGGACCGCGTTCACGAACAGACTGGAACCGGGCGGCCCATGCCGTTTCGCCTGCTCGACCGCTTCGTGCACCGCGGCGTAGGCCGGGATGCGGTCGCAATAGAGGAGCTGATACACGCCGATGCGCAGGATATCCCGCAACCCCTCGGAGATCCGTTCCAGCGGCCTCCCGGCGCACGACGCGACAACCCAGTCCAGCGTACCGCGCCGCCGCACGCAGCCGTAGGCAAGCTCCGTGGCAAGCCCGCGCTCGGCGGGAGGCGGGGCGTGCCGGCCCAGCTCCGTTTCGAGAAGCTCGTCGATAAAGCGGTTGCCTTTGAGTACCTTCCTAAGAATGGCGAGCGCGACCTCACGCCCGCTGATTTTCCGGCCGGCACCGGCACCGCTCCCCGACGATGAATTACGGCCGGCGCGCGGGGGGGGGACGGAGACACGCTGTTTCGAGGCGCCTCCCGCCTTGCCCCTTCTTCCCGGCAGCCCCGGTGATGCCTCCCCCGCTCCCTGCCGCCTCACCCGGCCACACTCCCCTCCAGCCCCTTACACCCTATCGTGAACTCAGCTGCCGACATCACACGCTTCCCCTCGGGCTGAAGCATGGTGACCACCAGAACGCCCTCGCCGGTGCCTATGCGCACGCCTTCCGACCCGCATCCGGCAATGGTCCCCGGTGCGCCGGCGCCGCTCCGGTCAACCGACGCATCGAGGATCTTGACCCGGACCCGCCGCCCATTCACCGCGAAGTGGGTATAGGCGCCCGGCCACGGGTGGAACGCCCGGATGCGTCTGAGCACGCTCTCCGCGGACAGCCGCCAGTTGATAAGGCCGTCCGCCTTCGCCAATTTCGGCGCCTGCGTGGCGGCCGCCCCGTCCTGAGGCACCCGCAGGGCTGTCCCATTCTCAATTGCCTGTATTGCACTGAGGAGCAGCCGCGCACCCTCCACGGCGAGACGCTGCCCGAGCGTCTCCCCGGTGTCAGAAGGCTCGATCCCGACCCGCTCCTGCATGATGATATCACCCGCGTCCATCCCCTCTCCCAGGTACGCGACCGTCACGCCGGTTTCGGCATCGCCGTTGAGGATGGCGTGCTGGACCGGCGCGGCCCCCCGGTACCTCGGCAACAGGGACGGATGAAGGTTGATCGTACCGCGCGGCGGGAGCTCCCATAATATCCTGGGCAAAAATACGCCGTAGGCGACCACGGCGATCAGATCGGGCGCGAGAGTCGTGATCCGCTCCATGAATCCGGGATCGGCAAGATTCGTGGGCTGGAGCACGTCGAGGCCGAGCGAGAGGGCCCGCGTTTTCACGGGCGGCGGGGCGACGCGAAGGCTCCTCCCCTGTGGCTGGTCCGGCTGGGTGATAACCGCCGCCGGCTTCCCGCCGCTGCCCGCCAGCGCCTCGAGGCTCGGCACGGCGAACTGCGGCGTACCCATGAAGATTATGCGCACGACCCCTCCTTGATAAATCCAAAATCCCAAATCCCAAATAACTGCTTCTTATTTCCAAAACTACAAATTTGGGATTTGGGATTTCTATCTCGTCTCTTGCGATATATCATAATTTTAGGATTTGGAATTTGGGATTTCCATCTTCTGCCCCACCCCCACACCATTTCTCTGAAACCATCCCTGATTCATCTCAAGCGCGTACTGCGCGGGCACGGGGCACACGTGGCGCGTCTCGCTGTCGTAGGGGTGCATATCCTCGATATGCACGATCTTCCCCCCCGCGTCGACAAACGCGATACTGAGGGGGATCCTGGTGTTCTTCATCCAGAAACTCATGACCCGCGGCGAATCATAGATAAACAGCATTCCCTCGTCCTCGCGGAGCCGTTTCCGGAACATCAGGCCGCGATCCTGTTCGCCGGGCCTTCGCGCCAGCTCGACACTGACCACCCGGTCCCCCACCCGGATCGCCGCCCGCGCGAGAGACAGGGGCGCAGGATCACGGCTGCATGAGGAGATGCACAGCGCCAGGACGGCAGGCCACACCGCGAGGATCTTACGCACCATGCGCTTCACCCTTCCATGAGAGCACCGCCGCGGAAAGAAATGCGAGATGCACGCCGACATACAGGATCAGGAGATAGGACGGGCCCAGACCCACGCCCGCGATAAATACCAGGCACACAAAGCAGAAGGAGAGGACGAGTGCGTAGATGCTCATCTTGAGGACCTCCGCAAAACCCCGTGATACGCGTCGCAGGCGCGCGAGGAGATATCCCACGAGGCCGCCGCACAGGGCCTGCGCGGACAGGAGGGCGGAGAGCGCGGCGTAGAGCCCCAGCACGTAGAGGGCGAGCCGCGGATAGCCGAGGATGCGCGACTGAAAGAATGCCCGGTCGATGGTGAGATCGCGGATGCGTGTGAAGCTCAGGTCGATGCTTCTGCCCGCGGCGTTCACGGTGAGGCCCTCCCTCCTGACGAGCACCCCCGCGGAGTACTTCTCGTCAAGGCGCTGGGTCTTCCCGGTCGTGTCGATCACCACCGCCCACGCACTGCGGCCCGCCAGGGTGCGTTCCACCACGCGTGGTTGCGGCACCGCACTGCTCGCCTCGCCGTCGCGGATGATGATCTCGGGGAGGGCGTCCATGGCCCAGCGCCAGACCCCGTTCAGGAAGAGCACCTGCGAAACCATGACCACCGCGCCCACCGTCCCGATGCCGATGATCAACTTCCCCAGGTGGCGGACGGCAACGGCCATCGGCGCCTGCGCGGCCTGGCGGTAGAAACCGAGGTCCGTGGCGCTTTTCCAGAGCCGGATATCGCTGCATCCACTCCCACGCGCTCCCGATGATCTCCTCCAGGCTCACCCGTCGCGGTGTCCAGCCGAGCTCGCGGCGAATCTTCTCCGCGCCCGCGATCAGCACCGGCGGATCGCCGGGCCTGCGGGGGGCGCGCTCCTCCCTGATCTCCCTGCCGGTGACGTCCCGCGCCGCCCGGATAACCTCGCGCACCGAGAAACCGCGGCCGTCACCGAGATTATAGGTCCGCATCCCCGCGCATCCGAGCGCGAGGACGTGCGCCTCAGCGAGGTCGCTCACGTGGATATAGTCCCGAACACAGGTGCCATCCGGCGTTTCGTAATCGTTGCCGAACACACGCACGCTGCCGGCGCGCCCCATTGCCGCCCTCAACACCAGCGGTATGAGGTGCGTCTCGGGCTCATGATCTTCGCCGAAAACATCGTGAGCCCCGGCGGCATTGAAGTACCTCAGGCAGGCGCACTCCCATCCATACGCCTGGTGGTAACGTCCGAGTATCGTCTCGAAGTGGAGTTTCGATTCGCCGTACGGGTTGATCGGTTCCGTCGGGTCGTCCTCCACGATCGGCACACGCCGGGGAGCTCCGTAGACCGCGGCCGTCGAGGAGAATACGATCCTTCGCACCCCCGCCCGGCGCATCGCCTCGAGGAGGACCAGGCCGTTGGCGACGTTGTTCATGAAGTAGCGCGCCGGCTGCTCCACCGACTCGCCGACCAGGCTGTAGGCCGCAAAGTGGATCACCGCCTCGGTCCCGGACTCCGCGAGAAGCGCGGCGAGCGTTTCGCCGTCGGCGATGGTGCCGACCACCAGCCGCGCCGACTCATGGACAGCCCCGCGATGCCCCTTTTCGAGGCTGTCATAGACGACGACCTC
>JAPLCY010000103.1 GCA_026391995.1 Candidatus Auribacterota bacterium | reverse complement strand
AATCCCCATCACCCTTGGTATCAAACTCGATCACCTCATTGGATATCTTCATACATGATCCCTCCATCGCCTCGCTATTCATTCACAAGAAATAATCCGTCCCTTACTGCTGATCGTTGATTGTTGATCGCACACTAAAGTGTGCGCTACAGTGTGTGCTACAGTGCGCCCTACAGAAGATGGCGTATCCAATGGACCATGCTATGGCATACGCCGGTAATTGAAAAATATCCTGTAGGGCGGACTCGTAGGGCAGACTCGTAGGGCAGACTTTAGTCTGCCTGTTGCCTGCCTGTTGTCATGCCCGCCCATGCGCGCCTATGCGCGCACAATAATGCCGCACATTGAAGTATGCGCTATGGTATGCGCTACAACTTCTCGCAGCGGATTAGGCAGATTTTCCATGTACAGCCTTTTAATCCGTTCAATCCGTCCGATCGCGATTTCAATTCTTGAATGCACGGTCAACCAGCTCCGGCAAAATCTCACCCGACTTGCCCATAACCGACCAGTCAACCAGATCGGAGACCGGCGTCGGGTCGCGATTGATCTCGACCGTCCGGGCCCCGCGTTTCTTTGCGGTATGGATAAAGCCCGCCGCGGGTTGCACCACCGCGCTTGTCCCGATCGAGAAAAATAGATCGCATTCCCCGAGCGCGCGGTCAGCCGCGGCACACACCGCCCCCGGGAGCTGCTCCCCGAACCACACCACGCCCGGCCTCCTGATCCCGCCGCACGCGCACCGCGGCGGGTATTCGCCGAGCGGCCCTCCCCTCTCCTCCCTGCGTGCCCCGCACGCGCAGCACCTCCACTCCCAAATAGAACCGTGAAGCTCCAGCACGTTCCTGCTGCCGGCGGCCTGGTGCAGCCGATCCACATTCTGCGTCAGCAGTGTGAACTCGCTTCCCGCGGCGACGAGGCGCTCCTCCATGAGAACTAGGGCCCTGTGGCCCGGATTTGGTGTGCATGCCGCGCAATTCAGGCGGCGCTCGTCATACCAGCGGCTCACCATCACAGGATCGCGCATGAACGCCTCCGGCGTGGCGAGCTGCATCGGGTCAAATCTCGCCCACAGCCCGCTCATCGCATCGCGGAATGTGGGTATGCCGCTCTCCGCGGACACCCCCGCGCCCGTGAACACGACCACGCACTTCGCCCGGGCAAGCGCGGCCACCAGCCCGTCAGGTATTCGCCGCTCCATGCATCCTCCGTCCCCACCAGCTATTCTAGCAGAATAGATGGAGCCCCACGCAACCGAGGAAGTACGAATCTTAAAAGATAGTGCATGGCGCTCATGGGCTCGGTATAATTAGAAAATAGCCGCTGGAGGACAGCCATGCACTTTATCAAGCGTTGGTGCTTCACCCTCATCAGCATCGCCGCGGCGATCGCGGTTCTCGATATCGAGAAGATCGGAAGCTTCTTTTTCCTCGCCCCGCCTGATAAGTTTTACATCGACATCGTCGTCTCCATACTCCTGGTCATCCTCGGCATCCTCGTCGACATGAATTTTCGCAAGCTGGCGAGAGAAAAGGAGATCGAACGGGAGCTGCGCCAGACGAACGCCGAACTTGACACCGCGAACAGGGCCCTCCGGGACTCTCTTGCGAAAATCAAGGTGCTCAAGGGGCTTCTGCCGATGTGCGGCTCGTGCAAAAAGGTGCGCAATGACAAGGGCTACTGGCAGCAGATCGAGGTGTACTTCCGCGAGCACTCAGACGCCGAGATCACACACTGGCTATGCCCCGACTGCGTGAAGCATATGTGGCAGGACAGCAGCGAGGATCGGATCACGCCGCCTGCAAGATGAGGGGACACTCTTTGCTTTTACTTCCCCCAGAATATATTACAACCAAATAATTGCTTCGCTCCACTGTTCAATCCTGCCATCGCACTAAACTACCGTCACACACGATGGCAATCATTGTCCCTGCACCCACATTCATCCAAGACGGAGTACCATAAGCCATATCTCCCCCGGTGACACGCCGCCGAGCGGCGGCGCCGGAAATGCGGCAAGACGCGTAAATCCCAGCTTCGCGAAGAAACGCTTCCCGCCCTCCGTGGGGCTGGAGATGTGGATCCCCGGTACGTGAAGCGCCATGAGGCGTTCGCGGAACGCATCCCAGAGCGCCGCGCCGATACCGCCCCCGCGATATTCGGGATCCAGGTTGATATGACAGTGGGCGGGATACAGGTCACGAACGGGGCTCAGATGCCGCAACCTCTGTCTTCCCGCGCTGGTGAGCGCTGCCATGAGCTGCCAGCTCCAGGCCCGAAGACAATCACCCCGGCACAGCCAGCGCAGGACAAGCCGCGGAACTATGCGTGTGGTGAGATAACGGTCATGCCTCCGCGAATCAACGCAGCCGGACAGGTAGCCGACAACGGTCCCCGATCGCTCCGCGACAAAAAGGGATTCCGGCTCATAGAGGATGTAGTAATCGAGAAGGCCGTCGACGATAAGATCAACATCACCGGCGAACACGGCGGCCGGTGTGCCGTAGAGAGCCGTGTCCGCGCAGATGCGCCGCACGGGGCCGCGATCACCGGTGTGATAGGGCCTGATCGTGTAAGGGTTCACTGCAGCAGGTGGGACCCCGCTTTTATCTCGAGAACCTGCCACGGTCCGTGAGAGATGGCAATCGGGCCGAGCCGGCCATTCATCTCGGCAAATACCGTCTCGGGATAGCCCAGCAATGCCCAGGGGATCAGTACCTCTATAGATTTCTCTGATTCCACCACACCCACCCCGTGCTGTACAACCTCATCCCCGCCATTGCTCACCGAGAGACGTTTGAGATACCACTCGACCCTGATCTTGGGCATGTTGCCAAACGGGGTGTCCTGACGGTATCCGAATTCATTTATCGCAATACCTATATCCCTGTCGACCTGATGGCTCAGCGCGATCCTGGCAACCAATCCCTCGGGCGAGTTCAGGTACGCGATCTCCTTCACATGCCCCTCATGCCCCTCTTCTTCATAGGCACGCGTCTCACTGGTGGCGATTGCCTCGGCGGGTGCGCTCCATTGCGAATGCGGATAAAGATTCAGGGGGGCGACAGGGACATACAGTTCATTCCGCCGCGCGAATGCCGTCAGCCAGTATGCGCTATCCGACATCTGGCTCCTGTAGATGCCAATCGCCTCGTACTTGCGCTGCACCTGGTCGGGGGTGAGCTCAAGCGTAAACGATTCCTTTTCGGATCCCCGCAGGCATTTCGGGAAGGGGAGCCATTCCGTGGGGTGGTACCTGTGCGGGCGCGGCCACGGACCCATATGGATCGGGTAGGTCAGCACCGTGGGAGAGTGGAGATTCCGGCCGGAATTCAACAACGCCACCTGGAGGAACAGGTAGAATGCGCGGTGGTCGGGGTTGCCGTCAATCGGATGAGGCACGAAGACACGCGTGGGGTTGAAGACCTTCAGCGCGCGCTCCACGCCGGCGACAATCTCCTCCCCCTTGTACGGCTTCCCGTACAAAGGCGAGCCCCGGTACGGCACGGCGGTTGTGTTGGTGAGGATGCTGTGGAGGGGCGGCGCGGCGCCCCAGTGTTTGGTCCATATACCGAGCGTGTCATTGTCGGGAAAGCCGAGGAATTCAAGCTGCTCCGCGGACACGCCGAGATACTGCATCGCCTCCGTGGACTCACGGCGCCGCACCTCCCCCATGCTCCTGTTCACCTTCGGGCTGATCCACGGGCTTTTCCGGTACAGGAGAAAGGCAAGCTGGTTGTGGTCGCCGTTCGTGAGGTAGAGCACGCGGACCTGGGCGCCAACGGCCACCGCCTGCTGGATGAGCCCGCCGCAGCCGAGCGACTCGTCATCCTCGTGCGGCGCGAGTATAAGGATCCGGTCACTGTGCCTGATCGGCGGAAGCGCGGAGAGCCCCGGCGGCGCGGAGGCCACGACCCTCTGCCGGGCGCGCAGAGAGAGGACGACGGCAATGGTAACTACTATCCCCGTGACCAAAATGATCAAAGGTACCTGTTTCATGTGTGTCGAATGCTCCCGTGTATTCCCATCACTATATATAGTGCGGGGATCGTTCGTCTATATAGTAATAACTCGTCCCTCAGGCAATCTGGTAGCGGCCGCGCCGCTCCCTCACGAGGCCGTCCCGCTGGAGCTCGTGAAGAGCACCGGAAAGCCCCTTTCGTGCAACCCCTGTTGCAAAGGCAATCTCGTCGACCGAAAGTCGCGGCCGGAAAACAAATGCCTTCAGGATCATTCCCCTCATCTGCCTGCGTGATCCCTTGAACGGCTTCTGGGTTCGGTAGTGGGCGCTCTTCCTGCCCGGGTTCCCATGCAGCTGCTTCAGCATCGTTCCGTAATCCATGAGAGCGGAGTACCATTTGCGGGGGTTGCGCGTGTCGAGCGTCTGCGCCACAAGCGGGACGATCTCCGTATCATCCACCCTCCGCCGGCGTCTGAAAAAGAAATGGATGAATACCGACCGGATGTTGGTTTCCACAAACACGGTGGGTTTGTTAAACGCGAACGCGCTGACAGAGGCCGCTGTGGCGCACCCTATGCCGGAGAGCGAACACAACGCGGCGGCATCGGACGGCAATCGCCCCCCATACTTACGCACAACCTTTGCCGCAATTCTTTTTAGCGCCAGTGCGCGTCTGTTGTACCCCATCCCGCTCCAGACCGCGAGAACTTTTCGAAGGGGGGCACGGGCAAGTGACTGAAAATCGGGGAACGCCGCGATAAACTCGGTGTACTTCTTCGCGACACGCTCCACCTGCGTCTGCTGGAGCATTATTTCTGAAATGAGAATGAGGTATGGATCCCGGGTCCCTCTCCAGGGCAGCCTGCGCCGGTGCCGTCGGTAGTATTCATACACAGTGTGTCTGAAATCCCGGCTCTGCTCCGGCGTCAGAAGTGTATGCGTGTAGTGCAATATATATATCCGGGAATACGTCGTTACTTGCCCGGGGCCACGGGCGAGGCCTTTGCCGCCGCCTCTTTGACGGCAGGAGCGGGCTTGAGGCGTTTCGGCCACTCCTTCCCCTCCCAGATCGTATCGAAATATTTATTGAAGAACTCCGTCGTCTTTTTATCGCGCATGATCACGGCGCACTCGTTGCGCTCCTCCAGGGCATCGCGCCCCCAGTTATAGGAGCCGACGAGGACGGCGTCGTCCACGCAGAGCAGCTTCGCGTGGCTAGTGACCTTCTCCGCGTCGTAGCGCACCTCCACTCCCCCCTCCCCGAGCCGCTTCTTTGTGCCGGCGTTCACCTTGTTGATCGCCTGGTTGTAGTTGCTCTTGTCGAGGAGCACCTCAACCTTGATCCCGCGCTTTCGGGCCGCGATGAGGGCGTCCACAAGCTGGTTGGCCTTGGCCTCGCCGTCCTTCGAGCTGTAGCTGATGCCGTAGATGAATACCTTTATCGTCCCCTTCGCCGAGGCGAAGAGATCCATGACCTCCTTAAAATACGCCCGGTTGGTGATCACACGGACCACGCCGGAATTGAACGGGGCCTTCTCGGGCTCTTTCGCGCTATCACTCCAGAGGGCGGCGAAGTAGTCGCGGAAGAATTTTCCGATAACCTCGTCCCTGATCAGGACGTTGGTCTCGTTGTTCCGCTCCATGGAGTTCCAGGAGAGGTTGGTGGAGCCCAGGAGCACCTCCCTGCCGTCAAAGATGAAGAGCTTGTCATGCGTCATCTTCGCGGGAGTGTCGAGCTTCACGTCGATCCCCATCTTCTTCAGGAGCGGGACCGCGGGGGGGTTGAAATCGATTCCGTCGTCGATAATTCCCCGCACCTTGACCCCGCGCTTTACCGCCGCACCCATTGCCTCGGCGATCTTCTTCACGGCGCTGTCGCGGTCAACGTAGTGGAACTCAAGCTGGATAAACTCGATCGTCGAGCGGGCCGAAGCGATGCCCTCGAGCGCCGCCGGGAGGTACTGGTCGTTCACCACGGCAATGATCTCCTGCACCGGCACAGCCGCGCCGCACAGGGAGACGCAGGCGGCGCACAGGGCGAGTGTGCCCACGAGGGTTTTGATCTTCATATGACGGCCACGCTCCTTTCATGAGACGGGACGGTGATGATGGCGAGCGGCTATTGTAGTGCCGCGACGGTATCCGGGTCAAACGGATTCGTGCGCATGGCGAGAGAGAAAAGGTAGTAATAGATGAAAATGCGATGCTGCCCCCCTACTTCTCCTGGGGGAGGTCCGCACGGTGCGCGAACCACTTGTCGTAGAGTGTGTCATAACTATCCTTTACATCGAGTCTTTTCAGCGCGCTGTTCAGTTCGTTCACAAGGGCGTCGTTGCCCTTCTTCACGGCGATGCCGTAATCCTCGTGGTCGAGATTGCGCTCCACTATCTGAAACCGGTATGCGTTTGAGGCGAGGATATAATGGAAGATGTCCTCATCAATCAGGATGCAGAAAACACTCTTGTTCTTCAGCGCTTGCGCCATCCTGGTCGGTGAATAGTAGGTGATCCGCCGGGCCTTCAGGTGATCACGAGCCCATTGCTCACCGATGCTCCGGCGCAGGATCCCCACCGTCAAACCTTTCAGGCCGTTCTGGAAGACCTGGTGATCCCAGTCAATATTCTTTATGGTGGCGACGGCGAGATTGGAGCGGAAATAGGGAACTGTAAAACTAAACTCATCCTTCCGCGGGTGGGTAATGGCGATGCTGCAGATGGCCGCATCCGCCTTGTCCTGGGCGAGCAGGCTGGCATATACTTTCGGGTTGAACGAGTTCTGAATCCACTCCACCCTGGCGCCGAGCTCGCGACCGATCGCCTCGCCGAGATCTATGCCGAATCCCTGTTTCTTGCCTGCCTCCTTGAATGAGAACGGCGGCGAATCAAAATCGGTGATAAATCGCAACACCCTCCCTGACGGGGGTGCGACCGCTGCTTTGGGCGCTGCCGGCGTCTGCCCCCACAGGACGAGGGGGACAACACAGGCGGCGATTCCAAGCCACACGATCCTTGGTTTTATCTTGGCCTCCTGGGACAAGACCTGTCCCATGACACCGCTCACTGAAGTTTTCGCTGCGGTGCGACGCCGCGACGCATCTTCATTCCCGGCATGAGCCCCTGAGGAGCATCGCCGACGCTCTCTATCCTGCTCACGATGAACGCGTATATCTCCATCCCCTTCACCGTCCGGTGTATCGTGCGCTCCTCGCCCTTGACCTTCGCGGTGGCTTTATACTTCCTGATCCGCCCGGTCAGCACGAGTTCCTGTCCCCGCGCAAGGGACCCGATCTCTTCCTGATTGTCCTTCGTCGTATCCGCGTAGCAGGCAATCTCCTTGAGCGGGGCCACGATGAACTTGATCTTCTTTCCCTGCCCCAGGTTCGCTTCGCTCTCCCACCCCAGGCGCCGCGCCTCTATCTTCCCGAAGCGGACGGTTATCGTAACCTCTTTGCCGACAAAACCCTTCGGGTTCACAACGATCTGTCCCGGGTCGATTGCCTCCGCGGCCCGCGCCCCACTTGGTCCGGCGAGTACGCACACCATTATCGCGGATATCCAGATTGGCAGAAACCTCATGGTGCCCCCCTTGTTGGCCCGACATCACCAGCTTATGTTGCCACTATAGCACTTCAGGCGTCATGGGGCAAGGCCGGTTGCGGCATCTATATCACAGGCTGAGCTCGACGATATCGCCATCGCGGAGGATATGCCCCCTGCTCACCGCCTGCCCCTCGAAACGGGCGGAGCCCCAGATGCGGGCCTGTTTCAGCGAGCGGGTAAAGTCCTTGTGGACATGCGCGGCGAAGTCGAGGACGGTCGAACCCGCCCTGACGGTGAACGGCTGATCGAGATCGGGCTTTCGCCCCGGTTCTTTTGAGTAGATCCGGACCACGCCGAGCAGGTCGAATACGCGTGTCCGCATCGACTCGACCCCCGCGGGATTCGCGGCCGCGCTTGAAAAGGAAACAACCTCGAATCGCCTTCCGAACTGTCCGGCAATGGCGGGGATTGCCGCGCCGGCCTCGGGAAGGTCCGCCTTGTTTGCAACGAGGATCGTCCTCTTGAAATCGCCACCCCTGCCCGCCGCCGCGCCCAGCGTGATCCGGCGGCGGTCCATTTCGGCGAGGATCCACTCAGTATCTTCCCGGGCTGTAACGCCGGCCGCGTCAACAACCAGCACCGCCGCGTCGGCGCCCCTCACAATATCGACCGCCCAGTGCTCGACATGCCCCGGGGCGAACGGGGGGAGATCCACGAGCTGCACCCTTACATCTCGCCACGGCATCATCGCCGGGTGCGGCACGGTGGTGCTGAACGGGTAGGGCGCCACGCCCGAGACCGGGTGGGCGAGGATCGAGACAAAGCTCGACTTCCCCGCGTTGGGAGGGCCGAGCACCGCGATCTGCCCGGCCCCCTCCCGGACAATGGAGATGGAGAATCCCTTCTTGCGCCCGCCACCCTTCTCCGCCTGCTCTTTCAGTTTCGAGATCCGGCGCTTGATGTCGGCCTGGATCTTGTCGGTCCCCTTGTGCTTGGGCAGGAGCGACCACATCTCCTCGAGGATGGCGATCCTCTCCCCGGGGTCTTTCGCGGCCCTCAGCCGCTCCTCGGCCTTCACATATTGCGGAGGCAGGTTGGCAGGCATGGTCTCAACCGGCTATGCCGTTCCTCGCGGGGCTCGTTGTGCAGCTGAGCTGGTTCCCGCACCACTTGCACTTGCGTGCGACATCAAGCACCGTCTCACCGCAATCCCGGCAGGTTTTGGTTTTCGGCCCGGGGGGCGGCGGGGCCTCTTTCAACAAGGCCTTGGTGATCATGAAGACGACGAACGCGATGATCACAAAGTCGATCACCGCGTTGATGAAAACGCCGTAGCCCAGCGCGGCACCGGCCTCCCTCGCCTTCGCATAGCTGTCGTAGTGAACAGAGGGGGTCAGATTGATGTACAGGTTCGAGAAATCGATTCCCCCCGTGATCTTCCCGATCACCGGCATGAGCACATCGCCCACAAGCGAGCTCACAAGCTTGCCCGTGGCGGCCCCGATGATCACGCCTATGGCAAGCGCGAGCGCGTTCGATTTCAGGAGAAACTTTTTAAAATCACCGATGATCGCCGGCATTGCACCCTCCCTCCCCCCGTCCGGGGGCATAAAAAAAGGGGGGCGCCGCACACCACGCGCCCCCCCCGCATACCGCACATGAAAACTCATGATCACGGCACCTGATCCCCTTACTTCTTCCCTCCGGGGATCATGCCCTTCATCTTATCCATCATACCGCAGCTGCCCGCGCCGGAGGACTTCGACCCGGAGCCGGGCATGATGCCCTTCATTTTGTCCATCATGCCGCCCTTGGAGCCACACGTAGATTTCTCACCCGCACCGGGCATCATCCCCTTCATCTTGTCCATCATGCCCGGGGCCTGCTTTTCTGCGACAGCACCCTGCTCACCTGCGGCGGGTACCACTCCATCCGCGGTATCCGCCACCGCGGCACCCTCGCTCACGGCAGGGGCCTTTTCGCCAGTGCCAGGGATAATGCTCTTCACCTTGCCGAGCATTCCACCATCCTTCTGCTCCTGAGCGCCGGCCACGCCGATCAGCATCGCCAGAATGAACACGGCGCACACCACCGTCGTACCACGCAACATACGCACCTCCCCTATGTGCCGTGCACAATCACCGCCGCACCTCGCGGCGGCGGCGCACGACCGGACTACCTTTGCGGTAAGAATTGTAGTAAAGTAGCCGGAAGGCACGCAACAGGATTCCATATGCATGCCGTGCCCGGATTTCTAACCATCTGCCAGGGAAATCAGTGAACAGGGCCATCATCATAGGGGCGTCGGCCGGCATCGGCCGGGAGCTCGCGAAAGAGCTCGCGCGTCGCGGCTGTGAGCTCGGCCTCGCGGCGCGACGGATCGAGCTGCTTGCCTCCCTCCAGCGCGAAATCAAGACCCGGAGCTGGATCAAGGCGCTGGATGTAACCCGTACCGGGGAGGCGCGGCGGGCGCTCGAAGAGCTCATCTGCGACATGGACGGCTGCGACATCGTCGTGATCAGCGCGGGCGTGATCTTCCAGGACCCGTCATGGGAGCAGGAACTCGAGACGATCAACGTCAACGTGCTCGGGTTCAGCGCCATGTGTAACACGGCGTTCAACTACTTCCGCAGACGGGGGGAGGGGCAGATTGTGGGCATCTCTTCGGTCGCGGCGGTCAGGGGCGGCCACTGCTCGCCGGTGTACAACGCCTCAAA
>JAPLCY010000186.1 GCA_026391995.1 Candidatus Auribacterota bacterium | reverse complement strand
GAGACGCTGCTGCATCGGCTTGCCCTTCCGTGCGCGAGCGAAGCCGATAATCCAGCGAAGCGCCAGGGCGACCTGACGGTCCGCCCGCACTTCGATGGGGACCTGGTAGGTCGCGCCGCCGACCCTGCGGGACTTGACCTCGAGGAACGGCTTGACCCTCTCCACCGCCTTCTCCAGGACCTTGAGGGGCGGATTGTCCTGGACCTTCTGACCGATCAGGTCGATTGCGGAGTAAACGATTTTCTCCGCGACGCTCTTTTTCCCGTCATGCATAATCCCCGTGACAAATCGCGCCACGAGCGGGCTATTGTATTTGACGTCGATCGACACGCGCTTTTTTATTACCCTGCGTCGCCTTGACATTGTGTATTATTCTCCTGCGTGCACCAATCGCACATTCGTTAACCGCACCCTGAAGGGTGCGCTGTAATAAATACCCACTACTTTGGCGTTTTGGCCCCGTACTTCGAACGGCTGCGCTTCCGTCCCTCGACGCCGCTCGCGTCGAGCGTTCCGCGCACAATGTGGTAACGGACGCCGGGGAGGTCCTTCACCCTTCCGCCACGAACCAGCACGATCGAGTGCTCCTGGAGATTATGTCCCTCCCCGGGGATATAGGCGGTCACCTCGATACCGTTCGTAAGCCTCACCCTGGCAACCTTCCGCAATGCCGAATTGGGCTTCTTGGGGGTCTGTGTATTCACCAGGAGGCATACGCCTCGGCGCATCGGACACATCCCGAGGGCGGGCGCCTTGGTCCTCTTGCTCTGCTTCTCTCTTCCTCTCTTGATCAACTGATTGATCGTCGGCATTGGTACTCCCTCTCCCACGGCGCGATGACAGCTCACCGTCTACTTTTTCTTCTTTTTCTTGGCGGCCTTTTTCGCCTTTTTTCCCTTGATCTCCCCGTCGGCCTCCACGGCCTTTCCCTCGACGGCTTCCACCTCCGGCGGCTCTACGACAAGGGCCGCCGCCCGCTGCGACTCGGGAACCTCAACAAGCGGGAGCACGTCGATCTGATGCTGGGTCTTGAACCCCGTGCCCGCCGGTATCAAATGCCCCATGATCACATTTTCCTTGAAGCCCCTGAGCTGATCGGAGCGCCCGGTCGCCGCCGCGTGCGTGAGCACGCGAGTGGTCTCCTGGAATGAGGCGGCCGAGATAAAGCTCTCCGTGCCCAGTGATGCCTTGGTGATCCCCAGCAGCAGCGGCGACGCTTCCGCCGCCTTCTTATCCTTCTTGACCAGTTTCTCGTTTTCACGATCGAAGATGTGTTTATCCACGTGTTCGCCGAAAAGGAAATGGCTTTCGCCTGGGTCCGCGATCCGGACCTTCCTCAGCATCTGCCGGATGATAACCTCGATATGCTTGTCGTTGATCTCGACACCCTGGAGGCGATACACCTCCTGGACCTGGTTTACCAGATACTCCTGAAGCTCCTTGGGACCGCACACCTGGAGCAGTTCCTGCGGGACAATGGGCCCCTCCGTGAGCTGTTGCCCCTTCACGACGCTGTCACCCTTGTAGACGACAAGGTGCTTGCCGAACGGGATCAGATGCTCTTCCTCGACACCGGTGATTTCGTTGCGTACCACCAGCTGCCTGCGGCCCTTCACCGTGCCGCGGAACTCTACGATCCCGTCAATCTTGGCAATCTCGGCCGCGTCCTTCGGCCTCCGCGCCTCGAATAGCTCAGCCACGCGCGGCAGACCACCGGTGATATCCTTGGTCTTCGATATCTTTCGCGGGCTCTTGGCGAGGAGACTGCCCTGCGTGACAAAATCCCTCTCGTCCACCATGATGTGCGCGCCGGGCGGGATCGTGTAGTAGCCGAGCACCTCTTTGCGGTCCTTGCTTGTAATCACTATCTGCGGGTGGAGGTTCTCCTTGTGTTCGATGATGACCCTGCCGATGAGCCCCGTGGATTCATCGGACTCTTTCTTCATCGTCACGCCTTCCTGAATATCGATGAACTCCACGACGCCGTCCTTCTCGGTCAGGATCGGGGTGTTATATGGGTCCCACCGGACGAACACCTCCCCCTTCCGGACGCGCTCCCCGTCACCCTTGCTCAGGATCGCGCCGACCGGGATCGCATAGCTCTCGACCTCCCTCCCGTCGCGGACATTGGGGCCGTCATCGAGCGGTTCGTGGATGCGGATCGTGCCGTTCTTATTGACAACGATGCGCGTCCCTTCCTTACTCATCACAACCTTGAGGTTGCTGTAGCGGATAATGCCGTCGCACTTGCTGATGATCTGGGGCTGCTTGAAGACCTGGCTTGCAGTACCGCCGATATGGAACGTACGCATCGTGAGCTGCGTTCCCGGCTCGCCGATGGATTGGGCTGCGATGATCCCCACCGCCGTGCCGAGTTCCGTCTCACGGCCCGTGGCAAGATCGTTGCCGTAGCACTTCCGGCACACCCCGCGCTTGGATTCGCAGGTGAGCACCGAGCGTATCTTGAGCTGCTCGAGCCCCATCGCCTCGATGCGCTCCGCGCGATTCTCAGTAATGACGTCGTTGGCAGCGATCAACACTTCCTTGGTCACGGGCTCGACGATATCCTCCAGGCTCGTGCGCCCCACGATCCGGTCCTTCAGGGCGACGACCACGTCCTCGCCCTCGTGGATCGGCCGCACCGTGATGCCGTTGAGGGTGCCGCAATCCTCCTCGGTCACGATCACGTCCTGGGCAACATCGACGAGACGGCGGGTAAGGTAGCCGGCGTCGGCGGTCTTGAGCGCGGTGTCGGCGAGCCCCTTGCGGGCACCGTGCGTCGAGATGAAGTACTCGAGCACGCTCAGCCCCTCACGGAAGTTGGAGGTGATCGGCGACTCGATGATCTCGCCCGACGGCTTGGCCATCAGGCCGCGCATGCCGGCGAGCTGGCGGATCTGCTGCTTGCTGCCGCGGGCGCCGGAGTCCACCATCATATAGACCGGGTTCAGCCCCTTCTGAACTCCCGAGCTCGCAAGATTCCTGTAGAGCGCCTCTGAAATGTTGTCGGTAGTATGGGTCCAGATGTCGACGATCTTGTTGTAGCGCTCGCCGTCGGTGATACTGCCGCTGCGGTACTGTCTGTCGACCTCGTGGACCTCGCGATTCGCCTCGCCGATATACTTCGGTTTCTCGGGCGGGATGGCCATATCGTCGGTGGCGATGGAGATGCCCGCGCGCGTGGCCTCACGGAAGCCGAGGTCTTTCATATGGTCGAGTATCTCGACCGTCCGCTCATTGCCCACCGTCCGGTAACAGTTCATGATGACCTCGGCGAGCTTCTTCTTGTTCAGCTCCTCGTTGACGAATCCTACCTCGCGGGGAAGGAGCTCATTGAAGAGCACGCGGCCCGGGGTGGTTTCGATCAGCCTCCCGTCGATGCGAACACGTATCTTGTCGTGGAGCCCGATCACCCGTAGTTCATAGGCGAGAATCGCTTCCTCGAGGTCGGAGAAGGTGCGCCGGGGCGGGGTCCCGGTATAGATCTCCTTGGTCACATAGTAGCATCCCAGGGCAATATCCTGGGTGGGGGTGTCGATCGGCTTTCCGCTCGACGGGGAAAAGATATTGTGCGTGGCGAGCATGAGCAGCTTCGCCTCGAGCTGGGCTTCGTAGGAGAGCGGGATGTGCACCGCCATCTGGTCGCCGTCGA
>JAPLCY010000356.1 GCA_026391995.1 Candidatus Auribacterota bacterium | reverse complement strand
GGAAGCCCGCTGGGTGTTGGAGCGACTGCCGGAACTGGGAATCAGCATTGACAATGTGACGCAGCAGCTTGAGGACGAAGGGGTCGAGAAATTCAACAAGCCGTTCGACAAACTGATGGAGACCCTTCCCAACGTGGGGGTCGAGCTCAAGGGCAAGACCGGCAACCGGGTGGACTGCATGCTCGCCGACAAGGCTGCGGGGGGAGCCGCCCCGCCGCGTGAAGCATCGCCGGCGCCCGCGGGGGTGAAGCCGGAATAGCGGATATCTCATTTTCGCACGGGGGCCTTCAGGCCCCCGTCACCATCGTCCCCCGCATGGTGCGGGGCATCAGGAGGAAGAGATGAAGTCGAGAATCGTCGTCGCTTTCGCGGTCGTCCTCGCGCTCTCGTGCGCGGCGGGCGATCTCCTCGCGGCGGGGCCAAAGGTGAACAAGGACAATTTCACCTTCACCCCCGTGAGCAACACGGGCAGGTACGTCATCCAGGGCCCGCCGGGCACGGTCATGGGCATCGCCCCGATCAAGGTCGTGGCGCTCGACAAGGACACGGCGGAGAAGGGCGAGGCTCCGGTCAATCCCGACGGGAGCTTCACGATCACCGTGGACGGGACCTCCGGCGACAAGGTCAAGCTCAAGTTCCTGGATGCGGCGGGGGGCAAGTCGTCCAAGTCGGTGAAGATCCCGATCATGACGAGCGGCTCGCTCCTCGACGGGCCGCAGAAGGTCGTCAACCGGAAGGGCGAGACGCCGGGCGGCTCGATGGCCCCCGGGCAGGCAGGCCGCGCCGTCCGAGGCGGTCGCTCCCTACGGCGGGCAGAGCGGTGCGGGCGGGCCCGCTCCCGCGATAGCGCCGGCGGGCGTTGGAGCGCCGATGGCGGTTGCCGCGGGCGGCGCTGCGGCGCCGGCTCAGACGGCTCCCCAGGCCTCAACCAGCGGCCCTCTCAGCCTGAAGAAGATCGTCGCGGTCGCGAAGTTCGACAACAAGGCGAACGCAGCCTCGCAGTATAACCTCGGCGAGGGGATGCAGGCCCAGCTCATCAACGCCCTGAAACGGAGCGGCAAGTTCGTGGTCAGGGAGCAGGAGCTGCTCAAAACTGTCTTTGGAGAGCAGGATCTCGCCCAGAGCGGCCGTATGGCCGAGAGCAAGACCGCCCAGATCGGCAAGGCCATCACCGCCCAGTATCTCGTGCGCGGCACGGTGACGGAGTATGACGAGGCCGAGTCATCGGACAGCAAGGGTTTCAGCATGTACGGCGTCGGCATTTCAGGCGGGAAATCGCGCGCGCACCTGGCGGTGGTTGTCGACCTGATCGATACCACGTCCGGCACCGTCATCGCATCCCAGCGGATGGAGGGGAAGGCGGAGGGGCATGGGGCCGGAGGCGGTCTCGCGCTCCCGTACGTCCCAGGAGGGCATATACAAAGTGGTAAGCAGAAGCACACGCCGGTCAACAAGGCGATGCAGGTCTGCATCGATAACACGGTATATTTCATCATCCAGGAGCTCGCCAAGCAACCCTGGAAGTCGACGGTGGTGAAGGCCGACGAGAGCAGCATTATCATCCGCGGCGGGACCGAGGACGGGATGCAGGTCGGCTACGAGTTCAACGTCTATCGTGCAGGCGGCGAGCTGCGCGACCCGACCACCGGCGAGCTCCTCGACACCGAGATGAAGAAACTGGGTCGGATCAGCGTTACGAAGGTGAAGGACAAGATCGCCTATGCCACGCCGAGCATGGGTTCGGGTTTCCAGACCGGCGACATCGTCAAGGCCGAGTAGTCGGATCACCCACAGGGGTGTGCGTCCCTTTCGCCCGTAGTCGGGGTTTATATCTCGACTGCGGGCGCTCCTGTGTGTCCCCTAGTGCATGTACGCAGGGTATCCATAAGCATACGTGTGCCTTAGGTCCACTGATCGATTAATCCGCGATATGAGTTCCCGTAATAATATTGGTAGCTGGAGAACCTATAATCCTTTGGTGATGTGACCAACCCCGCTCGCACTGGATTATTGTGAATATAATTCAGCGTGCTTACCATTTGTAGCATGCCGCGTATTCCCGTATCATAATATCTTCTTTGCCAGAGCGATCCGTATGTTGCATGTATCCAATTGTATTTCCTGGCAAAATTTCCTTTAAGATGCTTCATTATCACCGAGATATCGCTGTCCTCGGATGGCAATATCAGGCAATGGATATGATCAGGCATGATGATGAAACCGAATAATTTAAAGGCTAATATATATTTCTGATACTCAAAACATTTGATCAGAAACTCACACGCATCCGTTCTGAGAAAGAGAGACATTCTGTTTTTCGTGACCGACGTAAGGTTATAGATAACACCCTTTTCATAGAATCGTTTCATGCCTCACTCCTTCGCCCATCATGCGCCGGGGTATACTTTATGCTTGTTCCACTAAATTTTGATCGTGCACAAAAGAAGCCACCAGGTGTTGCGGCACACCAATTATGTCCCCGTGTATAGGACGATTTGAGAAGGGATTTTATTCCAATAAAAATGAAAAAAAGTTATTCACAGCCGTAGGGCACACTTAAGTGTGCTCTACGGTTGTGAAGGCGGGGGAGTGGGAAATAAGCGCTACTATGACTACTACGACCATACCCCGGGGATGGGGCAGCCGCAGGAGGCGCAGCCGCCATTCTTGAGGCCGCTCATGTCGACGTAGTAGGCGACGCGATTGACCACCACTTTATTGCACCGCGGGCAATGGGTATTCTCGTCGGGATGGCCGGGGACGTTTCCCACGTAGGCGAAATGCAGCCCGCTTTTTAGGGCGATCGCGCGCGCCTTCTCGTGGGTGGCCACCGGCGTGGGGGGAAGATTTTTGATCTTGTACGTCGGGTAGTAGCGGGTGAAATGCACCGGCACATCGGGGCCGAGTTCTTTTTTTACCCATGCACAGAGCTCGGTGATCTCCTTTTCGCCGTCGTTGAGCGTGGGGACCAGTAGCACCACGATCTCGTGCCACACGCCGGCCTTTTTCAAAAGTTTCAGCGTCTCCAGGACGGGGGCGAGTGTCCCGTCGCATATTTCCTGGTAGAATTTTTGGGTGAATGCCTTGAGGTCCACCTTTACCGCGGCAAGGTGCGCGCAGAGTTCCTTCATCGGTGTGGGCTGGATGAATCCGTTCGTGATCATGACGCTGCGGACGCCCCGGGCCTTCCCCCGCCGTGCCGTATCGTACATGTATTCGTAGAAGATCACCGGCTCGGTATAGGTGTAGGCGATCGTCGGGCTCTTCTCCCTGATCGCCATCGCCACCACCTGCTCCGGGGGCATGTCGAATGCCGTCACCTCTTCGGGCCTGGCCTGCGAAATCTGCCAGTTCTGACAAAACTTGCAGCCGAGGTTGCACCCGGCCGTTGCAAGGGAGAAGGCGGTCGTGCCGGGGAGGTAATGGAAGAGCGGCTTCTTTTCGATCGGATCGTTGTGGTAGGTGCAGGGCTTGCCGTACACAATCGTCGTGAGCTTCCCGCCGCGGTTCTGGCGGACGCCGCAGTGGCCGCGCAGACCGTCGGCGATGAGGCAGTTCCGCGGACAGAGTTGGCAGTGGAGGAGGGAACCCTCCATGCGCACGTAATGCATCGCCTCGCGCGGTGCCGTGTCGCCGGCGGCGCCCCTGAGTATTGACGGCACCCCCAGTGCACAGGCGGCGAGGCCGCCGTGCGTTAAAAATTCCCTGCGGGTCAATCGCATGGCTCCCTCCGGAGCATATATATCACATATGGTGTCGCCGTGCAATAGAGTGCCGACCTTGTGTCGTAAGCTAATGAAATGACCGCTTAATTAGCAAATGAAATGTCCGCTTTGAGCGGGCTGGTAGAATAATACGCCAGAAGGCCTAAAAGGGGGTGGGAATGGCGTATTATCCAGACTCGGTCCTGGAGCGGGCTATGAAGATACAAGAAATCATCATGAGGGCAATGAGTGGTGAGATTACGTGGATTGACGCGGCAGAGATAATAGGGATTAGTCCTCGTAGTATGAGGCGGTGGAGGGGACGGTATGAGGAGCAC